>CAZKGF010000190.1:0-2271 GCA_964552115.1 uncultured Halobacteriales archaeon | reverse complement strand
GGCCCTAGGATGCGTTTACTTAGGTGTTTGCCCGGGTTACTACCGTGTATGGAGAACGGACTCACCGACGATGACCGGGAACGGATCGTGGAATTCCTTTCGAAGCCGGAGTACGAACGAACTCCGGAGATGCTGATTCCGGACGACGAGCGGGTCTGAGAGACCAGCGGCCGCGCAATGGGCGGGTATCCGCCAAGAACTGCATGCCATCACCGATTCCTTTAAAGCGACCCCTGGAGTCTCGACCGCAGCCAGCCGACGGCTGGCGCTCGATTCAGACCAGGTTCTGTGCCTCGATGGTGTCCCAGATTTCCCTGCCGCGGTCGGTGATACCGTAGATGCGGCCTTTCTTCCTGGACTCGGGAACGAGGAGGTCGACGTGCCCGCGGTCGCGGAGATCATTCAACGCCCGCGAGACGTGAGAGTTGGCACAGCCAGTGTCCTCGGCGATCTTCGAGGTCGGCGCCGGTGAGTCCGCCAGCCGCTGTAACACCTGCACGCGATAGGTTGAACTGATCACGTAGCCGACCTCGTCCCAGTCGGTACTCATCGTCGCTCCTGTGGCGTTCGTGTCCGACAGTTTGCGGCCACCGGTTGGTGATCGTCCACAGTGTTACTCCATCTGCGAGCTGCTCAACATGGTTCGGCCCGAGTGAACGGGGCAAGTACCGCCATTGTGAACGGAAGGAGACCCGGCCACTCAGGTATAGGCCACTTACCAAACTGCAGGACGGACGGCGACGCTGAAAACCGGGCAACAGCGGCGCTCGCGTAGAATCCAGTCGCCAACAGCGCACGGAAACCCGAACAAATATAATCGGTTTCCACCATTGTTGCTCAATGTCAGGTGGGTGCTCCCAGGTGGCGAGCGAGGCGACAGGCACGGTTATCAGACGGGCGAGCGTCGAGGATGGGGATTGCGTGAGCACGGCAGTCCTCCAGACGCTGGATTCGCTGCCGAACTTCCAGGCAACGGCCAGTGACGAACCGTTGTTCGACGTGGTCGATCCGGACGCGCTGGATCGGTTCTTTTCTCCGACGGCAGACGGCGGTCGCACGCGCGGCCACGTCTGCTTCCCCGTCGACGGTTACGAGGTCCGCGTGAACGCAGCGGGGGAGATCGTCGTTCTGACAGGGTCCGACTAACCCGGCCCTCGGCGGCCACAGCGGCCGCTCTCCTGGCTCATTAGGCGCATCGTGAGTAGACCGTCCCTTCGACGAACGTCCCTGTCAAGCGCGCACGAAAAGGGTTCGGTAGCAATCCCGTAACTATCGCGCAGCCACCACGCCAGAACTGTTAATCCGGTAAGTCGGTTCCTACCCGTATGGCACCGAGCGAAGGCTCACGCAGGACACCGACCGTGACGTCGAACCACGCGACCCCCACTGCCCGGGATGGGCGACAGGCCGTCGACGGGAGGCCGCGTGATCCAGATGAGTGAGTTCGATTGCGGTTCCTGGGAGACGGTCGCGGTGAACCCTGACCCGGCGTCCGACCTGGGATACGAACACGAACCGCTGACGTCCATCCACGTGGAAGAGGACGAGGAACGCTACATCTTCCTCCCCGGCGAGGACGACCACCTCACTGACGAAGAGTTCATCATCGCCTCCCCGGACAGCGTCCGCGATCGCGAAAACTGTCGGTGACGTCGTCCGTACGTTCGCCTCGCGGACCGTCGTTACTGGTCGTCGGGCGCGAGCTCGGACGGGATCTCTGACTGCTGTTTCTTGAAGTACCAGTACTCGACGGCGACGGTGACGAGGTAACTCGCCATCACGGCGCCAGCGAGCAGGATCAGCGTCGGCAATCCGACGACGGGCGTCGCGAACACGGCGAGGGCCATCAGGGCACCCCCGAGAAGCAGGATTCTGAGATAGTGGGGCCGCCAGGAATATTCGGTTTGTCCCTTCGGGGTCAGAAACGCGTCCATCTCCGTCGCGTTGTCCGTGAGTCGGACGTACCCCTCTTCTGCGTCGTATTCGGTGAGGGTCGTGTCGGCGAGTTTCGGCAGATGTGTCTGGTATAGCGATACGTAGACGCGTTTTCGCTGCTGGCTCGTCAGTTCGTCGATGGAAACGTCGTTCTCCCAGGCGGCGATCTGTTCGGCGAGTTCGTTCATGGTAGCGGAGCCGCCGTGCTGTCGGAGGTAGTACAGCACCATCCGCCGTCGTGGACTGCTGAGTATCTCGAAGATCTGATCGGAGTCCAGCCCGGCCGAATCGGATGCACTCATCGTTCCCGTGCCCGTTGTGGCAAGGTCCGGCCGT
>CAZKGF010000189.1:0-4651 GCA_964552115.1 uncultured Halobacteriales archaeon | reverse complement strand
CGACCGGTAAAGTTCGGATGCTGGCTGACGTGTCTGGGCAAATATCGGTCTCGCTGTGGCAGGTCTTCGATGTCTTCGAGGACCGTTTGCTCTAAGTCTTCGAACGTCACGTCCCGTTCGACATCTTGGACGCGGACGTTGAGACCGAGTGTGTCTCCCTCCATTTCGTCGTCACCGACAACGATGTAATAGGGAACCCAGTCGGTCTCTGCACGTGCAATCCGTTTGCCGACGGATTCGTCACGATCGTCCACATCGGCTCGAATTCCTGCTGCTTCGAGGTCGTCGACAAGGCCGTCACAGTACGACAGGTGTTGGTTCGGGTTGACAGGGATGAACCGGACTTGCGTGGGAGACAACCAGGTGGGCAACTGTGGGGTCTCCATCGTCGCCGTGTTCTCGAGGAGTGCCGCCATCACCCGTTCGATGCCCCCAGACGGCGAATAATGCAGGATCGGGGGGAGGTGAGTTCCCTCTCCGTCAGTATATTCGATGTCGAACCGCTCCGCGCTTTCGACGTCGATTTGGACGGTGGGGTTTTCGATTGGGCGACCCAAACTATCGATTGCGGCAAAGTCGATCTTTGCCGACCAGTAATGGTGACGCTCGGGGAGAATTTCGAGGAGCGCGGGTTTGTCGAGGTCGGCAACCACTTCCTTGACCCACGATTCGTTGTCTTCGTAAAATGCGCTGGTCATCCGGAGGGCAGGCTCGTAATTGATGCCCAAATCCTCTGAGGTTTGCAGCGCCAAACTGGCCTGCTTCATCAATTCGTCGCGGGCCTGATCCATGTCCCGCGTGGCGGTATGCATGTCTGGCATCGTGAACGCCCGCATCCGCTTGAGCCCCGTCACTTCGCCCCGTTGTTCCCGTCGGAAGGAATACGTCGACATTTCGTAAATCCGAAGCGGAAGATCGTTGACAGAGATGTGCATGTCCCGCATGATTGAAAACTGCCCAAAACAGGCTGCAAACCGCAGCATCATGCGACGGTCGCCAGATTCGAAGCGATACTGCCGTTCGCCAAATTTCCCGGCATGTTCGTCGATACATCTGGCCCCGAGGTCGTACATAATTGGTGTCTCGACCGGCATCCCCCCATAGTCGACGACGAGGTTGTTCACGTAGTCCATCAGTGCGTCCCGGATGAGCTTGCCCCGGGGATAGAAGCGGAGATTGCCCACATCGGAAAGCTCGTCGTACCCCACCAGTTCTTTTTCGCGCATCAATTCTACGTGGGGCGGTTGCTCTCCGGGACTCGCCATCGTGCCCTCGACTTCGTCGGCGATGAACGCCTGCATATCCGCGCTCGTTTCCGCTTTGGCCCCAAGGGCATCGGCGGTCGTGCCATCCGGAAACATCACCTGCCACTCACTTGGCTCGCGATCAGCAGCCTCCTCTGGATCGGTCTCCTCATCGCGGTGTGCTGAGACGTGTCGGGATAGCTCGGAGAGTGGATGGCCTTTGCAGGAGACTTCGAACGATTTGTACCACCCGAACGGAGCCCGCAATACCTCATAGTCGGCAGACTCGAGGGCGGCCTCGAGATCCTGCAGAACTCGCGTTGCCGCGTCGGGACTCGCCAAATCTTCACTCAAGTGTGCGTAGGGATAGAGCACGACCCGTTGGGTGTTCAGTTGGCCGGTTACGTCCTCTAACTCGGAGAGGGCGTTCTCGACGACACCGTCGAGGTCGGCTTCGTCGCCGGATTCGACACTAATAAAGACAGTGACGCACTCCTCCATGCGCCCCTCGAGTGGGACCCCCTCACGCTCGGCCAGATCGTCAGAGACCGCCTCCCGAGCTTCGAATTCCAGGTGGTCAGAATGAATGAACAGCAGTCGCATACGCCCGAAAACCCGACGCCGGGTAAAAAGGGTGCCGAATAGGTACCTGGCCTCCCCTCCACCGAGACACTGCGGCCGATCCGGTGTCGCCGGATTCCTGGGTCGCGAGCGGTCGTAATCGGTTCCATGGGACCCGTACGGGGCAAGCGGTCCGTACGGCAACGACTGGTCAGCCTACCCACCAGACGCTCTCGCAACGCCTGCAATGCTCTCATTGTGTCTGTGGGGACAGGTTTACCCTGGCTTCGACCCGAAGGTCCCCGATACTTCACCGAATACCGCGGTCCGACCCGGAGACCCCAATGACTTTTTGCGGGCCAGTGGACTCGAACCTATGGCATTGCCCCCGCTGCCACCGACTGATGCGGCGATCGTGTTCGCCATTTTGGTGGTGGCGCTTGCCCTGTTTGTCTCAGAGCGACTGCCTCCCGATATCACCGCTATCGGTGTGCTCGTCACACTGGCTGTCTTGGAGCCATGGACTGGGGTCTCAGCCGGAACTGCGATCGGTGGGTTTGCTAGTCCGGCGGTGGTTACGATCGTCGCAATGTATATTCTCAGTGCCGGTATCCGAGAGACCGGGGTCGTCGATTGGGTCGGTGTTCACCTTGCACGCTTCGCCAAGGGGAGCGAGCGACGACTCCTCGGAGCGACGCTCGGTTCGACGGGACTCGCGGCTGGCCTGGTCAACAATACGCCCGTCGTCGCCGTCTTTATCCCGATGGTGACGGGCCTCGCCGAAGATCTCCGCGTCTCACCGTCCAAGTTTCTGCTCCCGCTATCCTTCGCAGCAATGCTCGGTGGGACGCTGACATTGATCGGAACATCGATGAATCTACTGGCGAGTGATCTTGCAGAGAGCCTGTTGGGCCGACCCCCGATCGGCGTATTCGAGTTCACTCTCTTGGGTACACTCGTGTTTGTGGCGGGATTTATCTACCTCATGACACTTGGTCGGCGACTAACCCCTGCACGGGTTCCTGCCGCTATGGAAATCGCCGAACAGTACGGAATTGGACGGCAGTTAGCACAGGTTCGAATTCGGGACTCGTCGCCGCTGATCGGCCGGACGCCGACGGACATCTATCTCGACGAAGCACTCGGCCTAGACCTGGATATTCTTCAGGTAGATCGGGAACGCCCGATCCCGGATACGGGAGATGCTACAAAATCCGGGGAGGGCTCGATAGAAGAGACGTTTATTGCGGCTACAGACCGTCCGTTGGCTGCAGGTGATGTCTTGACTGTTCGTGCCGATCTCCAGGCACTCAATCGATTTGCAGAAGGGTTCGATCTCCGTCAACTTCCTCGCGAAGAGGTCCCTCCTGCAATTCTCTCGGCTGGGGATCATGCGGGCATGCTCGTCGAAGCGGTCATCCCCCCTGGGTCGTCGTTGATCGACGATACGCCGGCCGATTCCCACCTCCGGCGGCGGTTCGATACAACGGTATTGGCGCTTCGTCGGGGAGACGAACTGCTTCGGTCTGAATTACGCGATCGCCCGCTCCGGGCCGGTGACACACTGCTATTGCAGACGACTGAGTCTGCGTTGTCGTACTTTTACGAGGCTGGAGACCTGGTCGTCACTGATCGGGCAGAGCCAGCGCCCGAACTCCCCGTATTCGAGCCCCAGGTACCGTCGCTCGGGGTTCGAGCTCCCCTGTCGGTAGGCATTCTACTGGCGGCCGTCGCCCTCGCCGCCCTCACGTACCTGACGATCCCAATTACCGCGCTGGGGGGTGTGGTCGCGATGGTTGCAACGGGGTGTCTCCGGGGCAGCGACGTCTACGAAGCGGTGAGTTGGGACGTCTTCTTCTTGCTCGCTGGGGTGATCCCACTTGGCGTGGCCCTGGACGCGTCGAATGGGGCAGCATACATCGGGGAATTGCTCACCGGCGTCGCCGCTGGGCTTCCACACCCCGCGGTGATTTTTCTGCTATTTCTCTTGGCCGGAACAATCGCTGCCGTGATCACTCCCGTCGCGACAGTCATCGTCCTGATCCCCATCGCGGTCGATCTAGCTGGCCGAGTCGGGGCGGACGGCTTTGCCCTGCTATTGGCGACGCTGTTCGGTGCGAGTGCCGCATTTGCCACGCCGATCGGATACCAGACAAATTTGATGGTGTACGGGCCGGGACGCTACCGATTTACCGACTTTGCCCGTGTCGGGATACCACTCCAATTCCTGTTGGCAATCGTGACGACTGTCGGGATTGTTCTCATGTTTCCGCCATAGGCACCTTGCTTGCCGCTCGGTATCCACCCAACGCTCCCGACCCGACGACCGTCACGTCTCCTCTTCTTTCAACGATTCGAGTTCGGCTTCGACGTCTGCAGCCTCACCGGTTCCTGATTCCCCATCCCCTGTCGATTCACTGCTCAGTTCGCGCTTGAGGGTCTCTAGCTCCGCGTCGATTTCGCTGTCGGCGGAGAGTTCCTCCAGTTCGCGATCGATATCGTCGGCCTCCGAGATGGACGATTGTATCGCCCCCCGTTCCTGAAGTTCGTCGAGTGCAGCGGCCCGAGCTTCCATTTCTTCAGTTCGTTCCTGGGCGCGTTCGATGGTCCGAGTAATGTCACTCATTTCGTCACCGGCACCTGTCATCGCCTCGCTCACCCGGGCGCTGGCCTCGGCTGCCTCGTAGCGAGCTTTCATCGTCTCCTTTCGAGTTCTGAACTGCTCGATTTGCTGTTGGAGTTCGTCTTTTTTCTCGATCAGATCGTCCTGTTTCGCCCCCAGATCAGCGATTTGGGCCTCGATCGACTCGATCTGATTCATCTTTTGCTTTTTCTTCTCGAGGGCC
>CAZKGF010000188.1:0-4719 GCA_964552115.1 uncultured Halobacteriales archaeon | reverse complement strand
TTCATCGTATGGGTCGAATAGTGAGCTATCGACTGATTCGACGTCTTTGAAATACTCCATAATCGTGACCATTTGCTCGTGGAGTTCCAGGAGTTCGTCCTTGTGCATGGGGTGAATTCGCCGTGGATCGGGTTAAGTATTGTTTGATAGGCACTACCAGCACGAGCGGCCGTGCAACTAGAAGACGTACTCGTCGTCGTGGCCCATCATCCCATCGTCCTCGAAGCCGGTTGCAGCTTCTTCCTCGTCTTCTGTCGGGCCGCTCGTTTTGTAGGCTTTCAAACCGGTAGAAAGGAGGTCTTCGATCGCCTCCTCGCGGTTGAGAAATTCGCCCTGCTCGACCATCTGGGCAATTTGCATCTCGAGATGTTCCGGGATCGTGATATCTACCTTGGGCATCGCAGCATCGGGAGATTCGATAGAGGGGTATTTAAGCCTGACGGGGGTGATTGTTTGATTTACAATCTTTATCTCGTACTTCCTCTTTCTAATTTCTATATACCCAATATAATCTTCTGTATTAGAGCATTGAATGTTTCAACTTCCGCATTTTCTGCCCGTCTCAACCCTGCCACAGACAGCGGCTGTATTGGTCCTCCCACCGGATAGTTAGGCTCAAAGGGTCGGCCACGCAAGAACGTCCAGATGAATCCCCATCGGGGCGATACGGCGAGTGCCGAAACGCCCGGGTACGAAGTCGCCGTCCGGGGAACGCAGCTCGACACTCGGTTTCCCCTGTCGGCAATCGAGCGATTACCCAAGCCCAGATTCGTTTGGGATGGTGGGTCGCACACAGTAGTTGGGGGTGGCGTGGCGGAATCGATCGTTGCAGCGGGATCCAATCGGTTCGACACCGTCCGTGACGGTGGAGAATCCATTTTTTCACGTCTCGACCAGCCGTCAGCGGTTCCCGATGGCGCACAGCCACGCCTATTCGGCGGCTTCGGGTTTCACCCGACGGGCCCGACCGAAACTGAGCCCACCGGCTGGGACGGCTTTCCGCCAGCGTTGTTCTGGCTTCCCGCTGTCCAACTCACCGACACGGACGACGGAGGCTTTCTGACAGTCGCCGCATCCGGTGGCGACGCCGACGCGGCTGCACAGAACCACCTCGAAGAGTGGCAATCACGCCTGTCCGAGCTACAATCGCCAACGTCAACCGAACCACCGGGAATCGAATCGACACACCCGACACCGGACCGCCATACCTGGGCGAGGCAGGTGCGGGAGGCACTCGATCGGATCGAGTCTGGGAGACTCCGAAAGGTGGTGTTGGCCCAGGCCTTGCGGGTCACACTTGCAGGTCCCCTTTCGATTCCGAGCGTGCTACATCGCCTGGCTGAAACTGACGCAGAATGCCGTCGGTTTTTGATCCAACCCGAAGACGGAAACACATTCTTCGGGGCCACGCCGGAGGTACTCGTCACCCGCAACGGGAGACAAGTCCAAACGGCCGCACTCGCCGGTTCGACCGGCCGAGGGGATACGCCATCCGAAGACGAATGGCTTGCCGAATCGCTTCGAGAGAGTGACAAAGAGACCCACGAGCACGAGCTCGTCGTCGAGGCGATTTGCGAGCAACTCGACCCACACGCCGGATCCGTCCACGCGGGGACGAGACGGATTCGACAGTTGAGCACGGTCCAGCACCTAGAGACACCGATTCGTGCGACGCTAGACAGCGATGTTCACGTCTTGTCGCTCGTCGAAGCGCTTCATCCCACCCCGGCTGTCGGCGGATTACCGCCGAATCTGGCGATCGAAACGATTCGAGAGATTGAGACGTTCGAACGCGGCTGGTATGCGGCTCCGATCGGGTGGTTCGACGGTGCTGGAAACGGACGGTTCGTGGTCGCGATCCGGTCGGCGCTGGCCTCCGAAGGGAACGTTCGCCTGTTTGCGGGTGATGGCATCGTCCCCGAAAGCGATCCCGACCGGGAATGGGACGAGCTTCAGTTGAAATACCGGCCCATTCTGGATCAACTCGAATGACCGCACCGAATCGGAGCACGCTGTGGGGACGAACGATCATCTCCGAGGTAGCCGCGGCCGGGATCGATGCGGTGTGTGTGGCACCCGGGAGCCGGTCGACACCGCTGGTGGTTGCTGCCAGCGACGCCGATGTGATAACCGTTTACTCCCACCTCGACGAACGGTCAGCGGCGTATTTTGCCCTCGGGCGCGGGCGAGCCACCGGCCGTCCATCGCCGATACTGACAACGTCAGGGACGGCCGTGGCGAACCTGCACCCGGCGGTCGTCGAAGCTGACGAGGCAGGCATCCCATTCCTGGCTGTAACGGCCGATCGCCCCGAGGAGCTCCAGGATTCTGGTGCCAATCAAACGGTCGATCAAAGCCACATATTCGGTGATGCGGTACGCTGGTACCATCGGCTCCCGGAGCCGGCACCTGAATCCAGGCGACTGCGATCGGTTCGAGTCGCCATCGCTCGTGCCGTCGGTGCAACCCAGCCACCAAACCCAGGGCCGGTCCATCTGAATGTCCCGCTCCCGAAGCCCCTGGACCCGACGCCCGTCGAGGGCGATATTCCGGCCGACTTTCCGGCCGATGATTCTGTGGCTGCCCACGGGCGCGATGGGCCGTACGTTCGACGGTTTTCCGGTCGCCCTACGTTGAAAGGTGCCGACGTCTCGGCAATCGTCAGCGCAATCGAACGCGGCGACCGTGGCCTTCTCGTGTGCGGGCCTGCACGCCAACCCACGCCCGAACGAGACGCCCTGGCTGCCCTGGCGGCCGCGACCGGGTGGCCGGTGTTCGCGGATCCGTTATCCGGCCACCGCTTCGGTCACGATCCGGCGTCCGTCCCGATCTGTGGCGGCTACGATTCGGTGTTGGGCGCGACAGCCAACTGGGCCTCGCCGGATGTGGTCGTGCGCTTCGGGGCTGCTCCGACGTCGAAACGGCTTAGAACCGTGCTTCGGGATTCGGGGGCTAGGCAGTTCCTCGTCGCTCCCGCGGGGATCTGGCCTGAGGCAGAATTCGCTGCGACCGACCTCGTCGAAGCCGACCCCGACAGCCTGGCTCGGATGCTCGCGCAACGTGTCGATACAGAGCCAAACCAGGAGTGGCGTGACCGCATCCTTGCGGCCGAGGCGACCCACTGGGAGACGGTCGAGGCGACGACGGCTGATACCCTCTTCGAGGGCGCGATCCTGTCGGCTGTCGCGTCGAACTCGCCAGCTCCGGTTTCTCTGTTCGTCTCCAACAGCATGCCGGTCCGGGATCTCGACCGATTCGGACGCCCCCGGCCTGGTGAAATTACCGTCCATGGCAACCGGGGTGCGTCGGGCATCGACGGGATCACCAGCACGGCCCTCGGCGTGGCGAGTGCGTCGGATCGGCCACTCGTGTTGGTCACGGGCGATCTTGCCTATTATCATGACATGAACGGCCTGCTCGCGCTGGATCGATGTGACGTCGACGCTACGATTGTAATCGTCAATAACGATGGAGGAGGGATCTTTCACATGCTCCCCATCGAGGACCACGATCCACCGTTTACCGACCTCTTCAAGACGCCACATGGCCTCGATTTCGCCCCGACAGGACCACTCTACGGACTCGACTTCACTCGGGTGGACACCCTCGACGAATTTCACGCCACCTACGAATCGGCTGTCGGCAACGGCGAAGCCACAGTGATCGAGGTGCGGGTTGACGCAGAGCGGAGTCACCGGATTCGTGAGGAACTCGACGAGCGGGTGCACGCGGCACTCGAGTGAACGGCCCTCGGACCGTCGAACCTATTAGTCGCCGCCGGTCCCACTCTCGGTATGGTCTCGGAGCTGTTCGACCCCGACGCATGGGTTCCCGTTGACGGTTTCGACGGCGATGACATCACGTATCACCGCGGGGTCGACGTTCCCGCCGTTCGGATCGCCTTCGATCGACCGGCCGTCAGAAACGCGTTCCGCCCGGAAACCGTCGACCAACTATACACCGCCCTGGAAGACGCCAGGCAATCACCCGACGTGGGCTGTGTTTTACTGACAGGCAACGGGCCATCGCCCGACGATGGTGGGTGGGCTTTTTCCTCCGGGGGTGATCAGACGATCCGGGGGGAATCCGGCTATGAATATCAAGACGACTCGGCAAACAGCGCCGCCACGGCGGGCGTCGGTCGACTCCACATATTGGAGGTTCAGCGCCTCATACGGTTTATGCCGAAACCGGTGATCTGCGTCGTTCCCGGCTGGGCAGCGGGCGGCGGCCACAGTCTCCATGTGGTCTGTGATCTCACGCTGGCCAGCGACGAACACGCCCAGTTCAAACAGACCGACGCCGATGTAGCCAGTTTCGACGCCGGCTTCGGATCGGCCTATCTGGCCCAGCAAGTCGGACAAAAGCGTGCGCGAGAAATCTTCTTTCTCGGACGAGCATACGACGCGTCGACGGCCAAGGAGATGGGGATGGTCAACGAGGTGGTCCCCCACGAGGACCTCGAAACCGTCGCCCTCGAATGGGCGTCGGCAATCACCGCGAAATCGCCGATGGCGATCCGGATGTTAAAGTACGCCTTCAACATGGCCGACGATGGCCTCGTCGGCCAGCAACTATTCGCCGGTGAAGCCACTCGTCTCGGCTATATGACTGACGAGGCCCAGGAGGGCCGCGACGCGTTCGTCGAGGGTCGGGAGCCGGACTTCGATCGGTTTCCCTGGCATTACTGACTCGCGCGAATCACAGTCGCTTTGGGGT
>CAZKGF010000187.1:0-4743 GCA_964552115.1 uncultured Halobacteriales archaeon | reverse complement strand
GACTGTCGTCGGCAAGAAAGAACCGATTACCAACGGCCTCGTTGTCAAAAACGACAGTCCCCTGGATCCGCGCAATAGTGGGGGTGTCCAAGACACTGTCGACATGTTGGCCAACGAGGACTACACATTTGGGCTCGGATCCTGGGGTGGTGCGGAAGTCCCAGCGTATGCAATCGCGATGGACGTCGGCTTCGGTTACACGTTCGAAGAAGGGTCAGCGAACGACTTCAACGTGAATACAGCCGGCTACTTCGCGATGGCAGAACTCGTCGCGACTGAACAGTTGGACTCCGGGTCTATTGGTCCATCGATGGGTGCAGCACCTCAGCTGCTGAATGAGGAAGTCACCTCGGTCTTCTGGCTACTGGATTACTTGGAAGAGGAACTCGGGATTGGCGTCGGAGATGTGGAGGACGTTGTCGTTCGGGACTCGTTCCTCGAGGATAATCGGGAGGTTGTCAGTGGTTACATCGCCGCGATGAACGAAGCTATGACTATCTTCCACTCGAACCCAGTAGAGGAAGTGACCAAAAGCGAAGAGCGCATCACGCACTTCGGGTGCGAAACTGCCGAACAAGCCGAATTCGTCGTCAATTTCGGCCTGCGAGGAGAGGGACCAGATCATCTCAACCCGCCGAATCGGCCGATGGTGTACGAAGAGGCCACGCTCAGTCAGGATTGGATCGACCAAAAGATCGAGTTCCTCGACACCGTTGTCGACTACGGCTTGACGAATTCAGACTGGCAGGAACACGTCGAATTCGCCGCTGACCTGGGCTAATCCAACTCCCTGCGTTGACCCACTTCCCCGGCATTTTTCTGGCCCCGGCGGCGAACGTCAGTTGCGTGGACATGTCGTATTCTGGACTATATCGTGTGGAATCGGTACGGTGTCGTCAATCACGCGTACTGAAATCCGAATACAGTCCGGCCACTGCCCCTGAATTTTAGGGCTTGAGCGATCCCTAATTCTTATATCAGTACCCCCAAAAGGGGACCCGTATGAGCAATGATTCGTCTTCCTCTTCACCCGATTTGCTCGATACGATAGCTCGAATCCGTCAAGAGGACGACAGAATAATATTCGTAGAGTCTGTAATTGTAATAATCGTCTCTTGGACGCTCATATCTCACATTTTTAACATAGTTGAGGTGATGTCGACGCCTCCCCTCATCGCGGAGGCAATGTACGAGATTGTCGCGAGTGGGTCGATCTACGAACACCTGATTCCGACGATGATCAGGACCGCGTACGGCCTGGCTGCCACGCTGATCATTGGGACTGCGCTTGGGATTGTAATGGGGATGCGGAAGTGGGCCCAGCTCGCATTTCAGGACTACGTCACTGTCGGATTGGCACTTCCGGGCTTGTTTATCGCCGTCTTTTCTGCCATCTGGTTTGGTTTTAGTGACGTGACACCGACCGTGGCCGCGATGGTCATCTCGTTCCCCTTTCTGGCTCAGAACGTCTTTGGCGGATTCAAAAACATTGACAACAATCTTCTGGAGATGGGATCCGCGTTCGGGAGTTCGAACCGTCGGGTTCTCCGCCGAATCGTGGCGCCCAGTATCCTCCCTGACTGGTTCGCAGGGGTCCGGTATTCCCTGGCAATCGTGTGGAAGATCGTAACACTTACCGAGTTGGTTGCGGCGGAGAACGGCATCGGATTCGTCATCCGGCGAGAACTCCAGACGCTTGATTTTGCCGGTGCAACGGGTTGGACGATTCTGTTTGTAATTGTCATTCTACTGGTCGAGTATGGCATTCTTCAGCAACTCGAGAAGCGCCTGTTTGCGTGGCGGCGGGACGTAAGTGGAGTGGTCATAGCATGAGCTCAGACGAAACAACGGTCGACGATGCCGAAATCACGACTAGTGGCGCAGGCTCAATTCACGTCAATAATTTGGCCAAGGAGTTCACATCACAGGGTGGAATCGTTCCAGTCTTCGACGATCTGAACTTCGAAATCGAATCGGGTAGTTTCGTGGCACTGCTCGGGAAGTCGGGGGCCGGGAAATCGACCCTGATGAATATCATTAGTGGATTCATGGAGCCGACATCGGGCTCGGTTGAATTCAAAACAGCCGACGGTACCGGTGAGGTAACGCTTGGTCACGTCTTCCAGGATCCGCGCCTTCTACCGTGGGACACCGCCAGACAAAACATCGAATATGTCCACGAAAACAATCCGGACTACTCGAGTGACGTTGCTGAGAAATATCTCGATCTCGTCGGATTGGCCGGTCACTATGACTCGTACCCCAGCCAACTCTCCGGGGGGCAACAACAACGAGTAGGGATCGCCCGAGCGCTGAGTATCGATCCGGAAATCCTCCTGATGGACGAACCGTTCAGTACGCTCGACGAGATAACTGCAGAAGAACTTCGAGAGGAATTGATCAATATCTGGCAGCAACTGGGAAAGACCGTGTTCTTCGTCACCCACGACATCACGGAAGCAATCGAAATGTCTGACAGGATTTTGATGCTGGGTGATGGCCGGATTTACCAGGACATCGAAGTGACCTTGGACAGGCCCCGCGACGTCGACACCGAGGAATTCCTCAAATTCCGTCAGGACGCGATCGAACGCTTCAGGAGCATCGAATAACCATGTCGGGAGCGACGACCCGGGAACGGATCGGAGACGCCATTCCGATAGAAGGAGGGCTCCCTCGACTCGGTGGGATCGTCTTGTTCTTCGTGGGATGGTGGATCATTGCCTCAATCTTTCCCAAAGAACTCGTGCCGTATCCCGAACAGGCGGTGGTACTTGCGTGGGAACTCGTGAGCGAAGGGGCGGTCACCACCCATCTCATCGATACCCTGGTCCGAACGTTCCTCGGGTTCTTCGGCGGGTTCCTCCTCGGCACGATGATGGGTGTTATGATGGGTATCGACGATTACCAACGCCGGTTCATGACGCCGCACGTCATTTTGAGCCTCTCGATTCCACATATCTCGTGGGCAGTCATCGCGACGATGATCTTCGGATTCAACATTTTGGCGCCGGTTGTCGCGTCGGTCCTAGTCGTCTTCCCCTTCGTCGCGGTTAATGTCTGGAAGGGGGTTGAGAACATAGACACAGACCTGATCGAGATGAGCCAATCGTTCAACGCATCGTTTTTCAGAACGCTTCATCGGGTCATCATCCCGAATATGGCCCCGCAAATGTTCTCGGGCTCTCGATTAGGTATGGCCATGGCTTGGAAGACTGTCGTCATCACCGAAATGTTTGCCTCCCAGACCGGAATGGGACACCAGTTGGTGTCCGCTTACGAAGTCCTCGAATTCGACCGAGCCTGGGCGTGGGCGTTGATCTTCATGGTAGTCATTCTGATCATCGAATACGGCGTCTTCAAACCGCTTCAACGGAAGGTATTCGAATACCAACAGGACGCGGATTTCACAATCCTGTAGGGGTGTTCCTCAGTAATCGGTCCCCGTTCGAGCCTCCGGCCGTGGACGAATTGGAGGGGATTCTACACGTAGTGGGGCTCGTCGGGCAACTGAGTTCGCTAAGACCATCTCTTCGAGCACAGCTACGCCGGGCCTTGGACGGTCAAATAACGGACTTGCACAGCGACGTTTCGCCCCGCGATCTCGTCGATTCGTTCATCCAAGCGCGTTCCTAACTCCGGGGGTACCGAACCCGAGTGGAGGCCGAGTAAGATAGTCACGTCAGTTGGACTTCGGGCGAGTAAATCCTCGGAGTATTCGAACTGGATATTCAGCAGTTCGACGGAGTCATAAGCTGGTTCTCCCAGCATCGCTTCGACGTCGTTTTGGATCGTTTGTTCGGAAGTCGCAACTTCGTATGATGCGAACGTGACTCCCCCTAAGAACGCAGTCAGAACAAGAATACTCAGGACGAGAATGCCGGCTCGTTTGACCAACTGTTGTTTCGTTTGCTCGATGCGGAACCACTGTTCGGGCCGATATCCCATGTACCAGAGGACCACTAGTGCAGCAAGATTGATACACAGTACATTGACGAGTAGCAAAACCCCTGCGCCAAGCACGAGTGATCCGGTGCCCCACGCCATACCGATCCCGACGGTCGCCGCTGGTGGAATTAGCGCCACGGCAATCATGACACCAACTAACGCAGAGGAAAGTCCGGATGCAAGACTGATCACACCAGCCGCTCCAGACCCGATCGCGACAACGAGCGAGAGGACATCCGGTCGAAATCGTTCGCGGACTTGTCCAATCGAAAGTGGGTCCAATCCAGGCGGAACTAGGTTACCTTGCCTGATTATAATAGCAAAAAGGGCTGCACTCCCGATCGAGAGTGCGAGGCCGATTATCTGCAGTTTGATGCCGTCTCGGACGAGTTCCCCCTTTCGAAACACGGTTCCCACGTTGGTGGCCATTGCCGGGCCGATGAGAGGGGCGATTACCATCGAACCGACGACCACAGCTGCGGAGTCGAGTAATAACCCGGCCGTGGCAATGACAGCACTCGCGATAGACATACTGACATACACCGCCATCGACGATGGAACGAGGTTTTTGGCCGCACTCTGGAGTTCTTGGCGCGCAATCTGCTCGGGCGTTTCAGCGTCCTCCTGATACCGTTCCTCGAGTGCATCGAACTGGCGGGAGACGACGGTCTGGGTTTCAACAGTAACGGTAATGGAGTTGTCTTTGATCCCGGCATCCCGGAGTCGAGCCAGGATCGGGTCCACCGCGTTGGTCGGGTGGGGGAACTGAACAGCACAACTGTGGTCACGTGGGCT
>CAZKGF010000186.1:0-4753 GCA_964552115.1 uncultured Halobacteriales archaeon | reverse complement strand
CAAGTGATCGACCACGTGAGCCGCTGTTAGTTCATCATCGAAGTCAGCCTGAATGCGACCTGATTCTGCAAGATCGCGGGCCTGTCGAGAGACGATCGCACGGGCCTGAGCGGTCCCCCCAAAAGCTGCGTCCAGGCGTAATTCTAGATCCTGCCGATCCACAGTAGACGCCAGGCTCGGGATCGGCTTCAACGTCACGCCGGCGGATCCTGTCGCTAGAAATAGTGAGAGCTGAGGGGAGTAAGCCCCCTTCTGTTCGGCCGGCATTCGGCTGAGCGCCCAACCCGCCGTCCCGCGTGTCGGGACGTGCCGGGGTGTCCCGGCGGCGCGCCGAGCTACCTTCCGGGTCGGGCTTGCACCGGTGAGGATTCGCCGTTCCATCGATTCGCCGCCGTCGGCCCTCGGTGGGAACTCCCCCTTGCTTCCCCAATGTTCGGGTCGCGCGGGGTTCGCACACCGCATCGGTCGGGCGGCGCCGTGTCGTTTCTGTTCCAGAGCCGGCGGTCTCCCGCCCCGGGCTTGCACCCGGTCACCTGCTCGGCGGTGGGGGGACTTTCCTCAGGTCCCTTGCACGTTCGTGGGCTGGGTCCCGGGGGCCGGCCTCCCTCTGCCAGTCACTGCTACGGACTGCACCCGCCTAAGGTCGTCGGTCACGGTGGTCATCGGGCTTTGATTTTCCAGAACGTGCTTCCGTGGGTAGGCATGTTTTCTCGGGCCGGCGGTTTCTTCGCCGGACTCGGCATCATCGACATGATACATTGACCACTACAATTACCTGGACGGACCCCGGAGGTATCCTGTGCGAGGGATCACTATTGGCCGGCTCTGGGGTATCCCCATCCGTATCCACGTGTCGTTGCTCGTCGTCCTCCCGCTACTGGCGTGGTTGCTCGGGAGCGGCACCCAGATCGCGGTGTACGTCGACCTGATCAATACGTTGTGGCCCGGGCGCCTGGATCCGGCCGTCTTTGAGGCGGCCGATCGATCGTGGACGATCGGTACCCTCGCCGCAGTTGGGTTATTTTTCAGCGTTGCGGTCCACGAATTCGGGCATGCATTGATGGCTCGGCGATAC
Organism: uncultured Halobacteriales archaeon; assembly: GCA_964552115.1. Classification (GTDB taxonomy): domain Archaea; phylum Halobacteriota; class Halobacteria; order Halobacteriales; family Haloarculaceae; genus CAZKGF01. Next base: position 3,678 of record CAZKGF010000186.1, on the reverse strand, counting down.
GGTATCGAGACCGAGTCCATCACGCTCTGGATTCTGGGTGGGCTGGCAAGCCTTCGCTCGTTCCCCAAGGAGTGGAACAGAGAATTTTGGATCGCCATCGCTGGTCCCGCAACCAGTGTTTTGCTGGCGGGGGTCTGCGTCGTCGCGCTCCAACTCGTTCCCGCCAATCAGCCCGTGGTCTTGTTTCTGCTTGGGTGGCTCGCCATTACGAATATCGCGCTGACAGTCTTCAACCTCCTACCGGCGTTTCCCATGGACGGCGGGCGTGTCCTCCGGGCACTATTGGCCAGTCAACGATCGTACGCGAGTGCCACCCGGATCGCCGCCCGAATCGGGACGATTTTCGCTATTCTCTTCGCCGTCGTCGGCGTATTTTTGCTCAATCCGATCCTGCTGCTCGTCGCCTTGTTTGTCTATAGCGCGGCGACCGGCGAATCGAGACTGGTCACGCTCGAGGAACTCCTGGGTGGGTTGACTGTCGGCGACCTCGCCCGGACGGACGCAGCCGTCTCGACGGCCGACACTGCGTCTGACCTCTTCGACCAACTCCTGGCAACACGGCGGACGGACGTGCTCGTACACGATTCCGAGGGAGCGATCGTCGGTGTCGTCACCGCGGAGTCGCTCCGCTCGGTGTCTTCCTCGGCGTACGATACAACCCCTGTCGAGGCGTTGATGACGTCCGATCTGCCCCGTATTTCCCGGGATCTGAGTGCATTCGAGGGCGTTGCGGCGTTGGGCGAGGCCCGAGCCGAAATCGCACTCGTCGAGGCAAACGGAGAACTCGTGGGTGCCTTCAGTACCGGCGACGTCGCCGCAGCCCTCCGATTGCAATCACGTGTCGTCGCGCAGTAGCATCACTCGGTCGGACCGAGTTCGGCCAGTAGGTGGCTCAGGTGCAGTCGGGCGTTCGTCCCTTCCGTGAGGTCCATATCGATGCCACCTGCCAGTCGGTGAATCCTGGCGAGTTCGGCATCGCCATACCGTGACCGGGCCACGGTGAGCACGTCGGTGAGGACTTCCGCCCCACTGTAGCCTTCGTCGACGAGCAATTCGTCGAGGGTCGAGCGCGCGTCGGTAAACTCGCCGGCCTCGGCATCAGCGAGCATCTCCCCGACGCGCTCGTCCGTTCCAATACCGGAGAGGGCCTCGTAGGCCGCCTCCATCGTGATTTCACCTGCTTGCGTTGCCGTCGTCTGTGCGCCGAGGATTGCAGCCCGGAGATCACCGCCGGCCGCCCCTGCGACGTATTCGAGCCCTTCCGCGTCGTGGTCGACCCCTTCGGCGACGACGATGTCTTCCAACACCGAGACGATTTCAGCCTGCGTCGGCGCGCGCATGGGGATCGGGAAACACCGCGAACGAATCGGGGGAATGAGTGCGGAGGGCTGGCGGGTCGCAATGACGAACTGCGTGTTCCGGTGATACTGCTCCATAATCCGTCGCAACGCCTGCTGGAAGTCTTCTCGAATCACTTCGGCATTGTCCAGTAGTACCGTCTTGAACGATCCCGTTGCAGGTTGGTAGCCCGCCATTTCTTTGAGGACGTGAGCGAGCATCTCTCGCTTCGACCAGTTGCGTTTGTACCGATTGGCTTGGTCACCGCTCCGCCGGAACTGTTTGGAGAACTCGGTTTGGCCCTGCAGGAACTGTTCGAAGCGGGGATCTTCGCGAATTTCTGATTTGGTCCGATCGAAAAAGTCCGCGACGTTGATCTCGATGAGGTCCGAGTCGGGTTGGTCGTGGACTGTCGCGGCGTAGGCTCGGATCGCCGCGGTCTTGCCTATCCCTTTCGGGCCGTGGACGAGAAGATTCATCGGCTCCTCGACGGCACGCTGGAAGCGATCCCGGACCTCTGGCTGGGGAACATCGTCGAGGTCGGGGGCATATTTCTCCGTCCACAACGGCGCGTCCATCGCAATCCACTAGGGACGAGTTAGGTACAAAGGTTCTCATCTGGGATATCGAAAGACCCCTAGGACATGCTTCAGTGGGTCTGGGTTCACCAACCCGTCGGTGACATAACATCCTTCCTCTCGGCTCCCGTGGGGACCAACGGGCATGACTGCAGGGTCTCGACGAGGTGAATTTTGGGGGGCACTTCGTGCGACGGGGCCCTTCCTGCTTTCTCACCATCTCCCCGCCGACTACCACCGGTGTTATACCGTCTCGAAACGCCGTGGAATTCGGCTCTGTGCGCGGTGTACTGGAATCTATCCTGGCATTGCGATCGGGTTCGGCCTGTTCGCATTCAGCCTCGTTCCCGGCCCGCGATTGGCCTGGATCGCCCTCCTCCCGTTGCCAGCGTTGGTCGAGTGGACAGCCATCACGGCAACAGATCGCCGGGGGTCTAACCCACTTCGGACCCTGACCGGTGGGATGCTGGGCGTCGGTTATGGTGGTGGGCTGTACCACCTCCTCGCGACAGGATCACTCGTGGTCGTGTTGCTCGGCTTCGTCTATGGGACCGTTGCACTGGGACTACTCCGCCTATTCGACGAGACACCCATCTGAGAGTAACACCTTTATCAGCTAGGGAATAGTCCCCCAGGGCATGCCTTCCGAATCCGGTGGAGATGCCGGAGATGGTCCGTCCGAAGGACCCTCCGGACGACAGCCCCAGCCGGACGAACACTACTGTTCGAGCTGTGGCGAGATCATCAAAAAGGAAGCGGAGATCTGTCCGGAATGTGGCGTCCGACAGAAACCGGCACCGTCGGCCAGCGATAAGGATAGAACGACGGCGGGGATCCTGGCGATTCTGCTGGGTGGTATCGGGGTACACAAGTTCTATCTCGGTGAGACCGGCATGGGAGTATTGTATTTGTGCTTTTTCTGGACGTTCATTCCGGCGATCGTCGGGTTCATCGAAGGCCTGATCTACCTCACTGAATCCGACGAACAATTCCAGCGCAAGCACGTCCCGCAGGACGTGTGAGGCGGGGCTAGCCAAACGGGTTCTGGGGACGGACACCACCTCAAATCACCCCGTTTTTTGTCCGGTCGGTTGTCACCAACCAGCAGAGCCCTCCATGCATCGCCGCAGGTACCTTGCCGCAGTCGCCAGTACCGGTGCAGTACTCACAGCCGGGTGCAGTGGGCGCATCGATTCGACGACGCTCTCGAATCCCAGTGTCTTCGAAGACGCCCCCCAACGTCGGAGTCTGCATTTCACTGATTCCGGTGACGAAATTGGTTCGTTCGGGATCGATGCGTTCGTTGGCACGGACGTAATCGAACTCCAAACCGAACTCTGGCACCGTCCGGGAACTCGCGTGACCGACATTAGTCTGCACGTGTGGATGCCGCCCAGAGACGTTCCAGTCCAGGTCGCACTGATCGGACCTGTCGAGGGTGATTCCTCTCCCCCGCCGTCGGTATCGCTGTATTCTCCCCGCCGGGAGCAGGGGACTGTAATTACCGTCGACGACTTGGACGATCTCAGTGATGAAACGATCAGCGTTTTGGACTTTTTGGTCAAACCCCGAGCCGAGTCAGACCCAGAAATCGTGGCAGATGTAACGATCGATCTCTCCAGTACCGAGTGGCTGGGTCAGGGGTACACGCTCGACGGACGACTCAGCGTTCCCCTCTCCGAAAGCACATCGTCGTGACCAGACGCGGGAGAAACTGGTGTGGTGTGGATTGTCGGCGTGAATTCCCCTACCAACCGTCGCC
>CAZKGF010000185.1:0-4756 GCA_964552115.1 uncultured Halobacteriales archaeon | reverse complement strand
GCACCCAGCACGGCGATGGTCGGGAGGAGGTCAGGCGTCTGGGCAACACTGACGGTCACACCATCCAGCGGCGACCGAGAGATGGAGATGACGCCGTCTTCTCGGTCCCAGTCGATGGCAGCACCCATGTCCCGGAGAATGTCGACGATCGCCATATCGCCTTGCGCGCTCGGGTAGGCACCCGTGAGGACGAGCGAATCGTCGGCCGCGATCGCACCCGCCGCAAGGAGATACGAAAGCGAGGAGAAGTCGCCCGGAACGTGGTATTCGCCCTCAGTTGGCTCGTACGTCTGGCCCCCACCGACGTTATAGCCGCGTTTGGTCTCCCGGGCGGAGATTCCGAAGTCATCGAGGACCTCGAGCGTAATGTCGACGTATGGTGCGGACTTGAGTTCGGTCTGCAGCGAGATATCTACCCCCGCATCCGTGACAGCCCCGGCCATAAGCAGTGCTGTCACGAACTGCGAGGAGACGTCACCCGGAATGGCCGCCGTTCCACCGATGATCGGTCCACCGACGACTACTGGTGCCTGGCCGTTTCCCCGGGTGCTTTCGGCACGCCCACCGAGTTGGTCGATTGCTTGCAACAGTGGGCCCTGCGGTCGCGACCGAAGTGAGGCGTCTCCCGTCAGGACGGCCAAGCCGTCGACGAGGCCGGCCGTGGCCGTCACCAGTCGAATTGTCGTCCCGCTATTGGCGCAATCGATCACGTCTGCGGGGATCGCGGGCTCTCCGCCGAATCCGGCAACATCGAGGACTCCGTCATCCGGCCGGTGATCGACACTGCCACCGAATGCCTCGACGGCGGCCATCGTCGCGCGGGTATCCGCGCTCACCAGGGGCTCGTGAATCAGTGCTCCGCTGGCATATCCCGCCGCAAGGATCGCCCGGTGGCTATAACTTTTCGAGGGCGGTGCCGCCGCCCGACCGGCAACCTGGGACTCCGAAATCGTCACGTCCATGGCCGCGCCAACGCCCGGCGCACCCATGAGCGTACTCATCGCCGGGCGTGCTCGTGCGTCTCCGGAGGCACTTTGGCAGTCGGTCGCCTGCCGAGGATATGGACCCGGATCTTTCCCCCCTCGACGACCATCTCGAAGACCGTGACGTCGACGGCTATTTGCTCGATGCCGATTCCGATGACGCAGACCAACGGTATCTCTCGGGCTTCGATGCACCAGACCCGTTCGTCACGCTGTACGACGGCGACGTCCACCTATTGATGACCCGTAGTCTAGAATATGGCCGTGCCAAGCGAGAGGCCCGGGCTGCGACCGTCGAACGCGACGTCGATTACGGGTTCAGCGACCTCCGGTCGGACTACGGGCCGTACGAGGCCAGGCACCGAACCCTGGCACGGTTCCTCGAGGCGTACGATGTCAATTCAGTAGCGACACCACCCAGGTTTCCGCTCGGGACCGCAGACGGCTTGCGCGAGCAAGAAATCGAGGTGGCCGCTGACGACGAGAGTGTGATTACTGAGGTCCGCGCACGGAAAACCACCACCGAGATCGAACACATCCGGCGGGCCCAGCGGGCGAACGAGAAGGCGATGGCACGCGCCGAATCACTCATTGCAAACGCGGCTATCGATGACGATCGCCTCGTCGCAGATGGCGACGTGCTCACCAGCGAACGAGTCCGAGAAGAGATCGAACTCACACTCATCCGCAACGGATGCGCGCTCTCGGAAACGATCGTGGCCAGTGGGCCAGACGCGGCCGATCCACACGAACGGGGAACCGGTCCATTGAAACCCCACGAACCGATCATCGTCGACATCTTTCCCCGAGACGCAGAAACACACTACCACGCGGATATGACGCGGACGTTCTGCCGCGGGGAACCGAGTGAGACGATCCAGGAGTGGTACGACCTCACCCGGGCGGCCCAAGCCGCCGCGCTGGCGGCAATCGAACCGGGAATCCCGGCCGGGGAGGTCCACGGGGCTGCCTGTTCAGTCTACGAGGACGCCGGACGCTCCACGCTCCGTAGCGACGATAGTGCCGAAACGGGGTTCATTCATAGTACGGGCCACGGGGTCGGCCTCGCGGTTCACGAGTTGCCCAGGGTGAGCGAGGGTGGCCAAGAACTCGAGGAAGGTCACGTCATTACGATCGAACCGGGTCTGTACGATCCGGCCGTCGGCGGGGTCCGAATCGAAGATCTCGTGGTCGTAACCGGCGATGGCTACGAAAATCTCACTGACTACGAGATGGAGTTTGTCGTCGGCAAATAACAGTTTGACCGCCCGTGGTGGCGTTCGAGCCTGCAATCACGCCAATTAAACATAATAAATAGTTATTATAGTTGGATTCTATACTATAGTGGTGTGACTTTACGGGTACGCACGCCTGCGTGTCGGTTCAGTCGGCACTCCCCGATCATCGCGTAAATCTACTTCAATGAGCAACACAGTATCGGTGCAAACCAACACAGTTGCCGAGCGAGCCACAGATACCGAGATATCCGCCCGAGTGCAACGCACCTTCGATCCCGACAATACAGCCGAGTGTCCCGGTCTGTTCCGGGATCAGCGGGCTCGAACCAGTTAATTAGACCGGGTCACAACGACTTTCCTTGTTCCCAGCCTCAGCTGTGGCATGACCGAATACACGACCGTTTCCATTCCAAAGGATCTCGCTGAACGGGTCGAGGAGACGATCGAGGGGACCAGCTTTTCGTCGACGAGTGACCTGGTTCGGTTTCTTCTCAGAAGTATCGTCATCAAACACCAGCAGTCCGGAGAACTCACGGAGGCCGAATTCGACGAGATCGCAACCCAACTCAGGGATCTTGGCTATCTCGACTAGGCTCCATCCCAGGATGCTCCTCGGCTGGTTCGATGTCCAACACGGTGAGGTCCTGTCGAGCCCCGTGGCGGTCGAACACCGCAATTGAGTCCCGGTCCCAGGGTGGTACCGCCACAAACACGACGGCATGGAGATCGTCACGCTTCGAGAGGGCGAGGTCTCCACGTGGATGTGAGACGAACCGTCCCGAAGTTTGGCCTACAGGCGTCCCCAAATCAACGCCAAAGACTGCGTTGACCGAGCTACCGGCTTGCGGGAGGTAGAAGTGTGTGAATACTGGGGTTTCTGCCGGAAGGTCAGCCTCATCCAACTGATCTGCGCGGGTTACGGCGAGGGAGATGGTCACCGAGTCCGGTTCACGCTCACTGGCTTGGCGAAGGAGCGAGTCTATCAATCCTCGTGTCGCGTACACCACACCCCGCATTTGTAGCGACTCCGATAAAAGGCCACTTACAGTCGAATTCTCCGATATATACGAAAATTGGCCGAGTAGTTCCGGAGATCGCGAGGTGGCTCAATACTCAGAGGGTGCCATACCTGACCCGTCGAGGTGTCAGCGTCACGGAGAAGGGCACACTCCGGAAAAACGAATTCGGGGCGTCCACCTCGGAGCGCAGTGACTCCACCAGCCACACCCCCGAAACTGGAGGAAACAGACCATCACCCAACTGCCGAGCGAAGCGCCCGCAAATACGCTCGAGGGGCCCGACGGCGCGCGCTTGCAACTGCGTCCCGAAGACACGCACTCGTGTCAGTTTGAATCCCGGACCCGTGACCGACAAGCAGGCGCTCGGGTTCGAGATCTGCGAGTTGTCGTGGTGGTTTCAGTCGGAGAACTGGGTGGACCCCGAGGCGCTCGCCTGGAGCCAGAAACAGGTCTGCTGTCCCGACTGCTTCCGGGACGACGAGTTTTCCCTGTGCTTCGTTGTACAGGGCCGCCTCCTGCCAGAAACGGGAATCAACGAGTGGGAATATCTCGTATCCTGTCTCACCGAGGGTCGACTTCGCGAACCGAACCGGCGCGTCGAACGAGTCGGCGATTCCATCGAAAAACGACGGGACCGTCACGGGAACGTCGTGACGATTCGCGATCTCCGCACCATCCCGCTTGTGGCGGTCGAGGAGGACCGTGACACCCGCAACCTCACCGAACTGGGCGAGGTGGTCGTCCAGTCCAGGCGCGTCGATTGGGTCGACGACCCAGACCCCCTGACCCGTCGCAAGCGCGTGGCTTGCCCGTTGCATCGATTCGTCCGGGTGGGCAATCCAGCCGAACCCCTCGTTCCAGCGGTCGATCCACTCGACCGACTCGGCGGCCGGACCCTCACTCATGCATCGAGATATGGGACCTGTTCTTGAAAACCCACGCCCTGTGAGGAGTGGGGTTATTGGGCGGGCCCACCAGAACGGACCATGATCAGCGAGGCTGCCTGGCTGGGGTTAGAAACGAAGTCGTTGGCACCGGCTCGCCGCTTCTACCAGGACCATCTCGGACTTCCGCTCGTCTCCGAGACTGCCGATACCGTGGCCTTTACTGCCGGTACCTCACGGCTCGTGCTCCGAACTCCAGGGCCAGTGCCACGCGGTGGGCTTCATACACACTTTGCATTCACTGTTCCATCTCGAGCAATCGATACGTGGCGTGACAGGCTCAACGATCGATTCGACCTCGCCGAACACCAGTTCGGTGAGTCGCGGTCGCTGTATTGCTACGATCCCGAGGGCAACTGCGTCGAACTCGGGGGACGTGGGGAGGGCTCGGATACGGCCGTTCAGGACATCTTCGAGGTCGTTCTGGAGGTCGAGAACCTGGACAGAGCAACCTCGTTCTATCGGACACTGGGCTTCGATATCGTGGATCGAGGCAGTGAGAGGCGCCGAATCCGCCTCACCGCCGGACAATTAGATCTAGAGCTATGGGAGCCACAACTCGGGATCGCGGA
>CAZKGF010000184.1:0-4771 GCA_964552115.1 uncultured Halobacteriales archaeon | reverse complement strand
GATTCGGCTCCCGCCGGTCTCAATTCCCGATGTGTCTCTCAGGTTTGGATGATTGATCGCCAGAAATGGCGGAGACTTCGAGAGAGACCAACCGACATGGACCCGTTAACGTATTGGATCCCAAACTCCGTGATTCGATACTTCCCGCGCTCCACTTTCGTCATGAAACCGCGTTTCTCAAGCTCTCTGAGTCGGCGGTTCACCTCTTCGCGGCTGTATCCAATATTGTAGGCGACAATCGCGGGTGTCAGCACTAATTCCTTCGAGTGGAATAGTTCGAGGACGGCATCGTCGATGGGCAACATCCAGTCGGCCCGCTGTCTCACCTGAGTTGGCTCCTGGAGAAGGACGTCTGTCCACGCATCGTGACGGAGTTCGTTCTCAAGCGGGTTGTAGAGACCAAAAACGACCATAAGTGCCGCAGTCCCGTGTATCCAGTGAAGGAGAGGAGGATAGATGATTTCCATAAGGGGCCCCCCAATCAAGAAGGAGACGAGACCTCCGACCGTGAGAAGGAGGAACCGGTTGTACTCCACGACGGTCGGTTTGAAGACGAGGAAATATGCGACGCCGGTACCGGTTAATAGCCCGATAATGAGGTTATAGACCGTGAAGACGGAACTTTCAAGCACGAGTCATCACCTCTCCACCGTGTGGTCGAGTCGATGGTGTGTCGCGATTACGAGCCAGAGGAATATCGCGACGATCGTGTAAAGGGCACTTCGAAGCGTGTCGAGGAGAACCGAGTCAGGCTCAACAACGAACAAAAGCACGTGATAGACGATCATCGCGGACATCGTCCCGCAGAGGAGCGCGACGATCACGCCGAGCGGAGACTTGCGAAGAACCCGCCAGAAGAGTAAGGCGAGGAGGCCAGCCCCGGTTCCACTTACGATCGCGAAGATCACGCTCAGCGTGTGGATGGTCGTGTTCACCATATCCGATCTTCGGGCCTGAGCCATTTAGACCAGTTGCAGGGGTTCACGATGGTCCGATCCTTGTGCATTCCAGCAGCGGAGTGACGATATGGCCAGAGTCTTCTGGGTAGAAGGTAGCTGGCCCTCACGGCGGTATTGCTGGACTGAATAAGGCGATCTTATGATCCATCTCACTTGTTGACCTGACCCAGATATCCCGAGCTTTGGGGTGTCTCACGAACTATGTGATAGGACTGGGCAGATGATAACAAAGTCGGCCCAGTTCGAACATCGCGGTGTTATGGCTTTGACCCAGATCGACCACGTGGCAGAAAACGAACTAATGGCCGAGTGCATTGACAACTGTCTCGACGCTTCCCAGGCCTGTGAATGGTGCGCTGACGAGTGCCTGGGCGACGAATCGATGGAGGAGTGCGCCCGGCTCTGTCGGGACGTTGCTGACCTGACGACGATGCACGCTCGATTCATGGCACGTAACTCGAACTACAGTCCACAGCTCGCGCAAGCCTGCGCCGAGGCGTGTGAGGAGTGCGCCGAAGAGTGCGAGCGGCATGACGCCGAGCACTGCCAGGTCTGTGCCGAGGTGCTCCGGGACTGCGCGGAGACCTGCCGGGAGATGGCCTCCTGAACGACAGCCGCGATTCGCTGACATCCTCGAATATTCGATGGAATCTCCAACACGCTGGATGGCGGTCAGTATCGGCGTCCTCGGAGCGTGGCTCATGGCGTCACCCTTCGTACTCGGTGCCCCACCTGTCGATGCGTGGAACGACGTCATCGTCGGTGGTGCACTCGCCCTCCTGGCCGGCCACAATTACGCGTCCGATCGCGAACGCGGGAAACCGAGCCAGTGGATTGCAGGCGTTCTCGTCCTGTTCGGCGTCTGGCTTCTCCTCGCACCATTCGTGTTCGGCGTCTCCGGGGCGCTCCGATGGAACGACGTGGTCGTCGGCGTACTCGTGACGGCCTTCGGTAGCTACAGCGCGTTCGCAGCACAGTTCATCGAGACGGTGGGGCAGCCCTCGACCGACGAGATCTGACAAACAAGACCACGAATGCTTCCTATGACCACCCTGAGCGGGCCGATCAGTGCACTCCGAGTAACTCGTTCCCCATCGAGGAGGGCGCTGTAGCATGGATGCCTGGAAGGGGGTCGGAATCGGCGTTGCCGTCGTCGTCGCCGTTCTCGTCGCCACACAACCCCTGTACGTGATCGGTCTCACGTTGTTCGATTACGGCGAGACTCCCGGCGAGTCGTACGCGACGATGCAGACGAAGGACGTCAGTCGCTTCCCGGTCGACGACCCGGCACGACAGAGCGAACTCACGGCCCGTGCGGCGCGACCACCGGGGTCAGGATTGAACTACTCGACTGTCGTTCGGGTCCCCGGGAACGACTGGCGATCCGCACTCGCAGCGTCCTCGATGCGAGCGAGCGAAGACGCGATCCTCCTGTTCGAGAACGCGAGCCGACCGGCGCTCGGAAACGGGACGAACGGTTCCAGCGTCTCGACGATATCCATCTCCGGTGGAGAGCCCGCCGAAACGGCCGCTTCGATCGCCACTCGTGGAAACGGGTCCGACGACATCAGTCCGAACAACGTCGTCATCGTGAGTTCCGAATCACAACGGTGGGCCCATCCAGCCGCCGCCTGGAGTGCCTATTCCGGTGATCCGATCCTCTACGCCAACGAGGACGGCGTCCCCGACGCGACTCGAGAGGCCATCGAGGAGGTGAACGCCTCCCACGCCTACGTCCTGGCGCCACCTGGCCTCGTCCTGGACGACGCGCTCTCGGATCTGAACGTCGAGTGGACGCGCGTCGCGGGGGAGACGCCCCAGGCCCACGCCGTCGAGGTGGCCGAGTTCCGCGACGAGGACCGCAACTTCGGCTGGGGCATCCACGAACGCGACAAGGTCGGGTACTACAACTTCATGCTCGTAAATCGGAACGAGCCGGAACACGCGGTGGCCACGACGAACCTCCAGTGGGGCAAGGCGGGCCCGATACTGCTCGTCAACGACGACGGTAGCCTGCCGGCGATCACGGAGAACTACGCCTGGCAGACACAGCCGGCGTGGTTCGCATCGCCGATGGAAGGGCCGTTCAACCACCTGTTCGCGATGGGCTCGACAGAAGAGGTCTCCTGGGTCTCACAGGGCCGGCTCGACTACGCCGTCGAGATCACCCAGTACCGCCACCAGGGTGCCGGTCTCAGTCCGCTGGAGTCGCTCTCACTGATCTGGGCGGCGTTCAGCATCCTCGGCGCGTCGTTCGTGTTCGCCCACTCGCGACGGCGCCTCCCGGAGATGAACCACTGGACGTCGATGGCCTGGCCGCTGTTCACGCTCGTGCTCGGTCCGTTCGGTCTCGGACTGTACTGGCTCGCGTATCGAGGCCGCCAGATCGTCAGTACCGAACAGGGCCAACGGGTCCTGCGCCCCTACTGGCTCCGTGCGGCGACCGCTACGGCGATGGGGATTGGCTTTGCCGCGAGCACGATGATCGCGACCGGCTTCCTCCTCAACTACCTCGGCATCCCGATGCTCGTCTTCGACGGCCCGCTGTTCTGGTTGGGCAACGCAATGACGGTTCTCATAATCCTCGTGTACGCAGTTGCCTTCCTCGTCTCCTGGCTCGTCTTCCACATTCCAATGCTCAGAGATTCACAGGGACTCGATACGGATTCGGCGGCCAAGAAGGGCGCAAAGATCGTCGCGGTCAGCATGACCAGCGTCTCCGTCGGGATGATGGGCGGCATGTGGCTGATCATGATGCTCAACCTGCCGATGATGCCGGGTGACGACAACGTCCTCTGGTTCGGCGTGATGGTGTTCGCGACGTTGCTCGGCTTCCTCATCGCGTGGCCGGTGAACGGGCTGCTCGTCCGGAAGAACCTCAAGCCGGGAGGTGCGCTATGAGCGACCAGAGCCGACGTGCGTTCCTGCGCAACGTCGCTGCCCTCCCTGCCGGCGCCGTTCTCGGGGGCGGGATCTTGACCTACCGAGAGGTCCGAGGGTCCGGGCAGCAAGCACAACGAGGACCAGATTCCGCGGATTTCGATCCAGGGACCGTCACGACCATGACGACCAGGTTGGCCGGCGGCGACGACTACGAGACCGCGACGGCGTTCACCCAGAACGTCTACCCGGCGATCAACGATCACACCCGTCCAGGAGCAGCGATACTCATCAACGACAGCGACCTCGGCGCAGCGCTCCCCGGAGTTACCCTGATCCATCACCCGGTCGACGGTGCCGTGTTGTTGACTGCCCAGGACTCCCTCCCACAGGCGACGCGCGAAGAGATCGAACGGCTTCATCCCGAGGGAGTCCACGTCGACGGGGACGTCCAGGTCTACATCGTTGGTGGTGAGCAGTACGTCAGCGCCGACGTCGAGCAGGCCGTTCAGGAGATGGGCCTGAAGACGAGCCGCATCGGCGGAAACTCACCGGTCGAGGTTGCCGCGAACCTCGATCAGTACGTCAGTACGATTCACGCGAATCACCGTGACACCACGTTCATCGCCGACGCTTCCAGTCAGTCGGACCTCCGGACCGCCATCCCGGCCCAGTCCTGGAACGCTCACGGCGGTGACGGCTTCCTCTACGTTGACGGGGACCGCATCCCCGAGGAGACCCGACAGCAGCTCGACGCCCGGTTCGACGAGGCGTACATGTACCTCCTTGGCGACGAGAGCGTGATCAGCACGGAGGTCGCTCGCGACCTCGGGCAGTTCGGCCACGTCCAGCGCATCCCACAGGGATCGGATCCGTACGGGCTGAGCGTCGGCCTGGCCGGCTACAAGGACATCGGCCGGAACCAGGGCTGG
>CAZKGF010000183.1:0-4784 GCA_964552115.1 uncultured Halobacteriales archaeon | reverse complement strand
GGATCGGTCGGAAAGACGTGCGCAGTTGCGCTGGCTCCACGTGTCATATCCACAGCGTGGACGGTAAATGAGACGCTCAGGCCGAGGGCCGTTTCGATCTCGGCTTCGTGGCGGTGACCTGTCGGTGCGTACGGGCGGACGACACCGGAGCGTTCGGGGTGACTCGAGGCCTCTCCGCCACCGGCACCGCCCTCGCTCGAGCCAACCTTCACGTCGACGACGATTCGATCGTCGCCCGTGAGAATGCCTGCATCGACAAGTGGTTTGAGCCCCAGAATCGTGACTGTCGCATTACACCCACCCGCTGCGATCAAGTCAGCACCAGGGAGTACATCTCGGTTCAGTTCGGGAAGCGCGTAGACGGATTCGTCGAGTAGCTCCGGGCGGGAATGTCCGTCGTACCACTCATCGTACGCTGTTGCCGACTCGAGCCGAAAGTCCGCCGAGAGATCGACGACCGTGTCCGCAGCCCCCTGAAAGGCATCGATGCGTTCCATAGAGACGCCGTGAGGCGTCGCAGCAAACAGGATATCCACGCTCTCGAGATCAGCAGGATCCGTGAATCGGAGATCGAGATGGCGAAGGTTCGGATGGACGTGGCCAATCGTTTTGTTCTCCTTAGAGCGGCTGGTGGCCTGAACGATGTCGAACTCGGGATGGCCGTCAAGGACGCGGAGTAATTCCCCACCGGTAAAGCCACTCGCACCAACAACACTCGTGGAGTAGGTCATACAGTGACCCCCGCCTCGGCCGCGACCACGGACTCCAGCCAATCGACCACAACAGCTGGGACATCCACCTCGGCGACCTCGTTCAAGGCCTTGAACTCGACCGTGTGGTTGACCTCGTGAACGGTGTAGCCCTCTGCTGACCCCGTCTCCTCGTCGAAGCCGACCTCCATTAGATCTACTCCGAGAAGGCCATCACCGACGGCAGCGGAGGCGCGTTCGACCAGATCCAGGGCTTCGTCATCGAGTTCGAACACATCGGTCTCGGCTCCCTTCGCCGCATTCGTAAGCCAGTGATCCGATGTCCGGACCATGGCTGCGACGGGGTCACCGTCAGTAGCCAACACCCGGATGTCGCGACCAGGTTTGCGGACGAACTCCTGGATGTAGAACACCTTGTGTTCGTAATGGCCCAGCGTCTCCTTGTGTTCGAGAATGGCCTCGGCGGCGCTTCGCGAATCGATTTTGGCCATAAGACGGCCCCACGAGCCAACGACCGGTTTCAACACACACGGGTAGCCAAAGTCTTCGATTATTTCGAGGGCCGTCTCCTTCGTGAAGGCAACTTCCGTGTGGGGCGTCGGAATGTCGGCACCCTGCAGAGCAAGGCTGTTTTTGACTTTATCCGCACAGACTTCGGCCGTTTCGGCCCCATTGACGATCGGGATACCGTAGGCCTCCGCGAAACGAGTCACGTACAGACTCCGGGAGGTCGAGAGACACCGATCCAACAGGATGTCGATGTCTTCGAACGCATCTGGGGGCTGTTGGAGACCGAATCTGGTCTGTCTGACGTCGATCTTTCGGACCTGGTGACCGCGGTCGCGTAACTCTGTCAGGAGGAGTTTTTCATCCTGACGTATGCGTGAGTAGAGGACGCCGATGTTCATGACGTCCCTCCGAAATCGGACGTCGTAGATCCAGCTAGGTGGATCCGATCACTGGCCGATTCGATCACGCCGACGGTCACCTCATTCACCCCAGTCTTCCTCGAGTTCGGGTGCGGCGTCGAGCTCGACGGGATCCGTGTCGATAACTTCCAGCTCGGCGCCACAGGTTGCGCAGTCGACGATCTCTCCGACTTCGAGGTCGTCGTGTAGGGATACCTCAGCCCCACACTCGATGCAGTCTGCCATTGTACAATCCCATCGCCCCCGGAAACTCTTAAAGGTGTCGAACCTATCAGAATACGATGTTATGAATACCCGGTGCTGACGCTCTTACTGATGTGTTTTACCCCACTTCTCCATTCTTATCTCAAGAATATGGTAAATTGTCCCCTCGCGGGGATGGTGGTCGTGCCCCCGGGGGGCCACTTGCACTGCCCCGACCCTCCCACCTGTCGAACCTACACATACGTGTCCACCTCCGATGCCAGGTGCGTCTCGGCGGCGTCGAGATTGCGTTTCCGAGTCTCGAGTGTTTCGCGGTCATCCGCAAGCGACCGCCTGGCACGCTCGACCGATGACGCCAGGGCAGAAGTGGCGGGACCACCACGCGAGTTCCGCATCTCGACACTCGTCGCCGGGTCGAGAGCGGCTTCGAGGAGTTCACGATCCGCAATTTCGTCGATCGACGTGCCGAGAACGGACTGGGCCGCCCGATCGAGAGCCGAGATCGAGGGGGCGTCCCCGTCGGCAGCTGCTGTGGCGACCACTTCGTGTGCCTGCCGGAAGGGGACTCCAGCCATCGCCAGCCGGTCGGCGACTCCGGTCGCCGTCGAAAACCCCTCACCGGCTGCGGATTCGAGCGTGTCAGCAGGCCACGAAGCCGTCGTTACAGCGCCGATCCCGACCTCGAGGCTCTCGGCAACAGCGTCGATCGACTGCCAGGTATGCCCCCCTGTTCGCTGGAGATCACGGTTGTAGGCCCGGGGCAGTCCCTTGAGAACGGTCAAAAGCCCCTGAAGACCGCCAGTCGCATCACCGGTCCGTCCACGGACCAATTCCAGTGTATCCGGGTTTTTCTTCTGGGGCATGATCGAACTCGTTGACGCGTAGGCGTCGTCTAACTCGACGAACCCACGGTTGGCGAACACAATCATATCTTCTGCGAGGCCCGATAGCGTCGTTGCAAGTGTCGCGATCGCAGCCGTGGTTTCTACCAGGAAATCACGGGCCGAAACCGCATCGGCTGCGTTCTCGATGAGCCCATCAAAGCCCAACAACTCTGCCGTCAGTTCGCGATCCACCGGGAAGGGAGTTCCAGCGAACGCGGCCGCACCGAGAGGCGACCGGTTGATACGGTTGTACGCGGTCAGCAGCCGGGCAGTATCACGATTCAGCGCCCCCTCGTACGAGGCTGCCCAGTGCCCGACGGTCGTAGGTTGTGCGGCTTGGAGATGGGTATATCCCGGCATGACCGTCTCAGATTCCTCGGTCGCAAGATCCAGTAGTGACGCCCGCGCTATACAGAGGTCCTCCACGAGGGCCAGGACGTCTTGACGGAGGCGGTACCGAACGCAGGCAGCCACCTCATCGTTCCGGGATCTTGCCGTGTGCATCCGGCCGCCTGCGGGCCCAATCCGATTGATCACGGCTGTTTCGATTGCTTCGTGAACGTCTTCACCGGCCGGTAAGTCACCGTGACCGGCAGCTTCGATTGCGGCCAACGCGTCGAGAATATCCCCGGCCACTGATTGCGAAATGATCTCCTGCTCGGCGAGCATGACGACGTGGGCTTGGTCCACCGCGATATCGGCTGCGAACAGGCGCTCGTCGGCATCCAGCGACGAGAGAAACTCCCGGGCAGGGCCACCACGAAAGCGATCCCGACGGACGACGGTCTCATCATCGTCGTCCCGACGTTCGCCGTCGTCCCTGGTCATGGATTATCGCTCCGGTTTACTCCCCGGACGCGCTGCCTCGATTGCACGGTTGGCCAGCCTGGACTGGAACCCGTGATACTTTGCAACACCTGTAGCATCCTGTTGGGTGATCCCGCCCGTGACGTCCTCTTCGTCGAAAGAGGCGGCCGCCTCGGAGTAGACGGCATACTCGCTCTCGCGCGCGACAGGGCGGCACCCCCCACCCTCGAGTTTCACCGTGACTGTCCCGGTGACGCGGTCGTTTGTGGTATCGATGAACCCTTCCAGGGCATTCACGATGGGCGCGTCAATCAAGCCTTGGTAAGCCTTGTGCGCCCATTGCTGATCGACCTGAGCCTTGAATTCGCGTTCTTCCTGGGTGAGGACCAGTTGTTCCAGGGCCTCGTGGGCCGTCAACAATGTCGTCGCAGCCGGGTGTTCGTAGTTCTCCCGGACTTTCAGACCCAGCATCCGATCTTCCATCATGTCCGTCCGGCCGATGCCGTGGGCCCCAGCTCGATCGTTCAGTGTTTCGATAAGAGTCACTGGTTCGACCGGTGTGCCATCGAGCGCTATCGGGAGTCCGGCCTCGAATTCCAATTCGAGTAATTCGGCCTCCATGGTGCCGGGTGTTTCGGTCCAGTCGTAGATGTCGTCCTCGGGGATCGTCGCGGGGTTTTCGAGTTCGGACCCCTCGATCGACCGACTCCAGAGGTTCGAATCGATACTGTACCTACCCTCGGCACCCCCTTCGACGGGGAGGCCCCGCTCGGCCGCATACTCCTGTTCCCACTCGCGGGTCAGACCAAGTTCACGAACCGGTGCGACGACGGCAAGTTCCGAGTCTCGCCAGACCGCTTCGAACCGAAGTTGATCGTTTCCCTTGCCCGTACACCCGTGGGCCAGGGCAGTGCAGCCTTCCTCGCGAGCGACGTCGAGGATCGCAGACGCGATGACGGGACGGGCCATCGCCGTTCCGAGAGGATACCCCTGGTAGGTCGCGTTTGCCTTGACCGACCGGAGACAAAGCTCGGCGAATTCGTCGCGGGCGTCGACGACGAAATGTTCGACATCGAGGGCTGTGGCCGTCTCCTCGGCTTCATCGAATTCCTTCGTGGGTTGGCCGACATCCACGGTCACCCCGATGACCTCGTCGTAGCCGTACTCCTCTTTGAGCAGCGGGACGCAAACTGTAGTGTCGAGCCCGCCCGAGAAGGCGAGCGCGACCGTTCCGTTTCCATCTGGCATGT
>CAZKGF010000182.1:0-4805 GCA_964552115.1 uncultured Halobacteriales archaeon | reverse complement strand
CGCAAACTCAAGGAGTCCAACGAGCGCCTCGAACAGTTTGCTTATGCCGTATCCCACGATCTGCAAGAGCCATTACGGATGGTCACGAGTTACCTCCAACTCCTCGAAAGCCGGTACGCAGATGACCTCGACGAGGATGCACGAGAATTCATCGAATTTGCCGTCGACGGAGCAGACCGCATGCGTGACATGATCGATGGCCTTCTCGAATATTCACGGGTCGAAACACAGGGTGATCCCTTCAAATCAGTCGATCTAGACGAAGTCATTGAAACCACTATCGAGAACCTGCAGGTGAGAATTGCAGAGAGCAATGCCGAGATTACGGCAGAGTCGCTTCCGCAAGTTCACGGCGACGAAAGCCAACTCCAACAGCTCTTCCAAAACCTGCTGAGCAATGCAATCGAGTACAGTGGCGACGACCCACCACAGGTGCAGATCGCTGCTGAACGGAACGCATCAAAATGGGTGATTTCGGTAACTGACGAAGGGATCGGGATCGACCCGGACGACACAGACCGGATCTTCCAAGTCTTCGAGCGACTCCACAGCCACGAGGAACACCCCGGCACTGGTATTGGGCTCGCGCTTTGCCAACGCATTATCAAACGGCATGACGGAGAAATCTGGGTTAACTCCGAACCTGGCGAGGGAACAACGTTCTCGTTCACCCTTTCCGCTACGTGAATACAGGTTCATACCCGCCAATCAGCACGTTTACTGCCCTCTAATCACCAGTATTAGATGGCGAGGGAGCCCGCTCCGAGACATACTTTTCTCGCCAACTGGTCTGTCGGGTCCACCCCTGATCAAGTGCGACTCGACACCGGTATAGTCGAAATTGTCTGCATCCGACGCTTCCCTTTCGGCACACCGGTACAGACGCTGGAACTGACGGCGCTCGACTGGTGTGGAACGATAGAGTACCTCGAAACCGAACGAGACGAGAGACTACCGGACGAACGGAACGGGGTGAACTGCTCCGATAGGGAGTCGAACCTTGGTCGTTGCCTCGAGAGACGGAACGCCAATCAGTAGACCGCTCGAATCCGTGACCGGACGCGTCCTCGAGTGGGCACTGCTTGCCGTCGAGAACCCAATTTCGTCGTCGGGCAACCCTATCCTCTTTAGGCTGAGAAAGAGAATAAGGAACATTAGTTCGTGAAGACACGAACGCGGGCCGTGGAAACGATACGAGACGGGAGGCTATGTCAAACCACTACATTACAGCAGAGGAGCATCTGCCCGACGAAGAGCAGACGGAAACGACACTCCAGATAACCGATGCGGAGACGAAGCGGATCTTCGAGGCCCGGGTCCGGATCGCTCGTGAGCCTGACGAACTCACTGACCCACAGTCACTGACCGTCGTCACTGGGCCACACGAAAACGTCAGCGAGGAACGGTACATCGAACTCATCGACGAGATCGACTCGGCGGGCATCAACGAGGACCTCCTTCGTCGGCTCGCGGCCGATCAAGAAACGACCTCGAATATCGTCAACACGCGCTCCGACGATCTCAAAGTGGTACTCCGGTATCTCGTCGAATCGGGGCAGTACGACTCGACGGCCGAGGCACTCCGGGAAATATCGTTTCAGTACCTCGCGGAGAATCAACCCGCACTGCTGGCCGCATACGAGGATGTCCGAACCGAGTTCGAGGCGGATCCGCTCCGCCGCGCACTCTCGGAGAACGAGTCATGACGGTGGATTCGTTCCGGGACTTCCTCCAGTGTCTCGACGAGGCGGACGCCCTCATCTCGTTCGACGACGACATCTCGTGGGACCTCGAGACGAGCGCAGTCACGATGCTCGCCAATCAGACCGACGGCGAAGTGCCGGTGTTCGAGTCGGTCGAGGAGACAGCCGTCGATGCGTCGCTCGTCGGCGATCCATACCGTGGGCCGCGGATTCGACCGTGGGATCACCTCGCCCAGGCGGTCGGGCTGCCGACCGGCCTGCCCGGCGCGACGTACTACGAGCGAATCATCGATCGACTTCGATCACCCCGAGAGCCGCGGGTCCTCGAGCGTGACGTGGCACCCTGTAAAGAAGTCGTTCGGACCGGTGACGACGTCGATCTCCTGTCGCTCCCGTGGCCGTACATTCATCAGGGCGACGGCGGGCGGTATTCGAATCTCCACACCGTCGTCGCACCGGATCCGGAGACGCAGTGGGGTTGCTGGTCGAGCCACCGGATGATGATCCACGATGGACCGTTCGCCAGTCTGCTGTTTCTGGCGGGGGAACAGGTCCCGAATCAGTATTATTACGAATACGAACCGCGGGACGAGTCGATGCCGGTAGCGGTCGTCATCGGTGCCGAACCGGTCGTCCAGTGTACGACGGAAATGTGGATTCCGGCCGGCCGGAGCGAAGCCGCCTTCGCGGGCGGAATGAAAGACCGGCCCGTCGACCTCGTTCCGTGCGAGACGAACGACCTGTACGTCCCTGCGACGGCGGAGGTGGTCATCGAAGGCCGTGTCCTCCCGAACGAACGGCTCGATGAGGGGCCGTTCGGCGATTACTTCGGGTATATGAACGGGCCGCGGCGATCGATGCCCGTGTTCGCAATCGACGCGATAACCCGCCGAACGGAGCCGCAGGTCCCGTTTTCCGTCGAAGGGACTGGTGTCGGATACGGACAAAACTCCAGCAGCACGCTTCAGCTCGCGGCGGCCGGCCCCGACGCAACCCTTGGTCTGCAGGCGGCCGGCTTCGATGTCGAACTGGCCGTTCCGTGGCGCTTTACGTCCCGGACCGTCTGGGTCATCGCGACGGACTGTCCCTATCCGGGATACCTCCATCAGCTAGCTAACTTCGTGTTCACGACGTGGGGAATGCTCCATATCGATTTCTTCGTGTTCGTAGACACGGACGTCGACCCGTTCGACCCGCGGGCCGTGCTGACGGCGATCGCACTGGACGCCGACCCGGACACGGACTTTCACCAGTTCGGCGTCGAGCGAATGCCCAAAGTGCCGCTCAACATCTACCAAACTCCCGAAGAAAAGGGCAGTGCTGCCGTCGGGACCTCGAAAGCCAAGACCGCAAAGGCGTACATTGACGCGACCAGTGACGGGCCACGGGAGGATAGGACGGCCGACGAGGAACTGCGACAACGAGCACAAGAACGGCTCGTAACCGCGGGCATGCCGGCGGATCAGTTCAATCTCCTCGATGGGGATGGTGAGGGTCGATGATCCCGTTCGCACAGTATGTGCAAGGACTGGCGAGCAATGGCGAACTGCTGACCCTCGATGGCCCACTCGACGTGCCGCCAGCTGTCGTCGCAGCGGAAGCCCTCCGCGCGAGCGGCCCGGCGCTCCGGTACGAACGGCCCAACGGCGCCGACCTCACCAGCGGGATGTTCAGTGGACCCGACCAGATGCAACGCCGGGAATCCTACCCGTGGTCGCGACTAGCACTGGGCCTCGGACTGGACCCCGAGACGTCGTTCGTCTCCGTTCTCGAGACGATCACGCAACTCGGACCGACGGGCAGACGGATCGAACCGACGTACGACAGGCAGGCAGCGTCACGTACTCTCGACAGTATGCAGGCGCTAGGCCTGCCGAGCGACGCCGACGACGTTTGGCCTGCCCTGACACTGGGCGTAGCGTCGATATCGACGGCAGAGGGAACTCACTGGGCACCGATTCACGGCGCCGTTATCAGCGATGACACGCTTCGAGTACGGACGCCTGTGGAACTGTCCGCGCTGCTGGACGGCGGGACAGTTTCCATCGCGCTCGGCGTTCCACCAGCGGCCATCACGACGGCCTACCTACTCGCCGTCAGGGACCGTATCGAGGTTCCGGTGCAGGCCTGCGGTGTGGCAGAGACCGTCCCGCTTGTCCCGACGAACGGTGGTCTCGTCCCGAGTGCGACCGAGGTCGTGATCGAGACGACGGTCGAAGATCGTCATCCCGACTCTCGGTCGGACCGGCGTGAAGCGTGGGAGTACGGGATCGAGAGCACGTCGGTCGCCCTGTCCGTCGAACGGACAATCGCGACCGACGACCCGGTGCTCCCGTTCTCGCCAGTTGGGCAACCGCTTTCCGATGACCTGCAACTGACGGGGCTGGCGACGGCGGCGACACTGTACGACCGCGTCAATGACTACTGGGGGATCTCGCCCGTCGAGTGGGTGCTGTTACCAGCGGAGGCCGAACTCGGGATCTGTGTCGTCGCGACGAACGTTCTCTATGCCGGGTTCGAGTGGCAACTCGCCAACATCCTCTTTGCGTTTTCCTCGCTGTTCGATACAGTCATCGTCGTCGACGAAGACGTCTCGCCACGGGAACTCGGACGCGTCCTCGGCGATATCTGGGTCAAAGCTCACCCGTCTCGAGACTGGATCTTCAGTGAGTCGTCGGCACCGATGGCGAAACGCCCCCGATATCGACGAGATAGACAGACTGGCTCCCGGCTGTACGTAAACGCAGCATGGGATCCGCGGTGGGAAGACGCGTATATCGCCCCGCGAGTCACGTTCGACCAATCGTTCCCAGCGCCCGTTCGTGACGGCGCTCGACAACTGTGGAACGCACGCCACAGTGGGGCCGCCGGCGATGGGGACTACGACGACCCGTAGGAAAGAGTAGGGGCGGTTTCTGGTAGTCAAAACACATATAGAATCTTATTGCACGAAAACAGAACCGTTTACGCATGATAACAACGACGAAACAGACCTCACAGTGAGAGTTGTCTCTACTATGTGTCCAGTAGGGACACATAATTTACCGGTACTATTATATCGGGAAACGGGATCCGGGTCCGTGTATGGTATCAAGCCACAAC
>CAZKGF010000181.1:0-4819 GCA_964552115.1 uncultured Halobacteriales archaeon | reverse complement strand
CACTAGTGCGATTGCAGATCGGGATATATCGATTAGACAAACACTCACGGAAGATCCCGAATTTACAGATGAAGCACGGTTGTATATCATCATGGACGAGGACCTCCCGGGTTCGCTCATCAAAGAAGTCAGGGACATGCCGTTCGTCACACGCATCGAATTACAGTAAGTTCATGTTGACAGGAGGGTCAGATCCGTGTCGGCAGAGACATTTCGTACCGTTGCCGGCCAGGGTTCGGCTGGATTCGTCGTCAACGGATCGCGGTTTCTAGGCCACGTCCATCGGGTTGATTCCGTCGACGAGGCGGAGTCGTTAATTGCAACAGTTCGTTCCCGGTACGAGGACGCGACCCATACTGTTCCGGCGTACCGGATCCGGTCGGATCCGCTACGGGAGTGGGCGAGCGACGACGGCGAACCGAGTGGTTCAGCAGGCAAGCCGGTGCTAAACGTCCTACAACGCAACGGCCTCGAGAACGTCGTCGCGGTGGTGACGCGGTATTACGGTGGGACGAACCTCGGGGTCGGCGGGCTTTCCCGAGCCTATGGGCGGGCTGTGGCCGACGCAGTAGACGATGCAGGCGTCGTGACGGCCCACCCTCGCCAAACCATTAGAGCCGTCGTCTCATACGATGATTCGGGAACGGTCCAGAGTGTCTTGGAGAGCGAGGGCCTGGACTTCGAAGCCGACTACGAGACAGAGGTTACC
The DNA here is from genome assembly GCA_964552115.1 of uncultured Halobacteriales archaeon. Taxonomy (GTDB): domain Archaea; phylum Halobacteriota; class Halobacteria; order Halobacteriales; family Haloarculaceae; genus CAZKGF01. Next base: position 4,110 of record CAZKGF010000181.1, on the reverse strand, counting down.
TACGTAGTGGACGCGCCTGCGGACGCAGCACAGGCGATCCGAGACCGGCTGCGGAGTTCCACGAACGGACGAGTGGTTTTGGATGCTGACACCGCGTGATTCACCGAATTTCGACTGTAAACACAACCTTCTCACGTCCCCCGAATTCCACATGAAATAGTGGGGTTAGGTCGGTGCCGTCTTGCGATTCTTGATTGGCACCATGTAGCCACTTCGCAGCCTTGATTTTTGGCGGATTCGCCGCAGTTTGCTGGCGGTCGCTCACTTTGAGAGGTCGAACGCTGGGCCCCTTGGAACCGGGATCGACCTAGGAGAACTGTTCGGTGAGGGCTGGCACAACGTCGAAGAGGTCGCCGACGATCCCGTAATCAGCGATGTCGAAGATCGGGGCGCTTGGGTCGTTGTTAATGGCAATGATCGTATCCGATCCCTTCATTCCCGCGACGTGTTGCACGGCGCCCGAGATGCCGATCGCGATGTAAATATCGGGAGTGACGACTTTTCCGGATTGGCCAACCTGGCGATCCTTCGGCAGCCATTCGTTATCCACGATGGGCCTTGATGCTGAAACGGTGGCACCGATCGCCTCCGCGAGGTCAAAGATGATGTCGAGATTGTCCTCTTCCTCGATTCCACGACCGATAGAGACCAGCACATCCGCCTCGGTAATATCCACTTCACCAGCACCGACTTCCTGAAACCCGGTTACTGTCGAGCGGACGGCGGATTCGTCGATTTCGACCGGTGCGGAGACGATTTCTGCATCGCCAGTCCCCTCTGCAGGGGGCCATTCTCCGGGTCGGACTGTCACGACGGCTGTGTCTCCAGCCACATCCAGGACACTCTCGACTTTGCCCCCGTAACTCTCTCTCGTAACGGTGAGCCCGTCGTTTGTGGTGAACGAAACAGCGTCCGTGACGAGCGGCCAGTCCAGCCCAGCCGCAAGGGCTGGCGCGTAATCCAGTCCATTGACCGAATTTGGGGCTAGGACGTAACTCGGGGCCAGTTGATGGACCAATTGCTCTAGTGCCTGGACATATACGTCGTGATTGAATTCTTCCCCGTCCGCTACCGTCTGGACGGTCGCAACGCCATCCCGGTTCAGCAGGTCCCCGTATTTATCGACGGTACCGCCGATAACTGCGACGTGCAGGTCACCACTCATCCCGGTCGCGAGATCCAAACCTGCAGTGACGAGCTCGAGGCTCACGTCTCGGAGTTCGCCACGGCGGTGTTCGGCGACTGCAAGGACGTCGCTCATGCGCCAACCCCCTGTTCTCGAAGCAGTTCAGCGAGTTGGCCGGCAGTCTCCTCGGGCCCCCCTTCGAAGTACGTCGCCTCTCCCTCGGCTTCAGGTTCGTAGAGATCAGTCAGTGTCAGCGAAAGCGGCAGATCCGAGCCGGACAATCCAATATCGCTCAGGGACTTGACGTCGAGTGGTTTGCTCTGTGCCTGTCGAATGCCCCGGAGGCTGGCGTATCGTGGTTCGTTGATGCCGGTTTGAATTGAAAAGACCGCCGGCAATTCGACGTCCGTCAATTCTTCGACCCCTCCCTCTAGTTCTCTGTGGACAGACGCCATGCCATCACCAACGTTCAACTCGAGTTCGTTTACGACCGCGCCCCATTCGAAGCCGAGCATGGCTCCAAGGGCGATGCCTGTAGCGCCGAATGCGTCGTCACCAGACTGTACGCCCGAGAGGATGAGATCGGGGTCTTCTTCCTCTGCCACGCCGGCCAGGACGCGAGCCTTCGTGAGTGGGTCCAAGACGGCAGCTTCGGTCAGATCGTCATCCCACACCCGAACTGCGCGATCGGCGCCTTTCGCCAGTGCCTGGCGGATAGTCTCGTCAGCTCGATCCGGACCGATCGTTGCCGCGACGACTTCAACGTCCTCATTGGCTTCTTTGTACTGGACTGCTTCTTCCAGTGCGTAATCGTCCCACTCGTTGAGTTCGTAACTCACGTACCGATCGTCGATCGCCAAACCATCGATTTCGAACTCGTCGTCGACGACTTGAACCTCGCAGACGGTGACGAGAATTTTCATACAGCCGGGGCTCGGATCCCTGCTCCGATAAACGTTTACTCATGCGTTCGTCCCCCGGAAGACCAACCTATTCTTCCAGGTCTGTCACGTCCTCGTCGGGGAACGAGATGAGATTCTCGCGGCCGATACGTAGTTTATCGATCCGCCCCTCCTCGTCCATCGCCGATAGTAACTGAGACACTTTGGCATTGGACCACCCTGTCTCGTTGACGATCGTGGCCTGTTTCATTCGCCCGCCATTTTGCTCAAGGAGACGCTCAACACGTTCTTCGTCACTGAGGAGCTCCTCGTCCATACTCTCATCGGCAGGTTCATCCTCGTCGGCGACCGGTTGAACTTCGGTCTCGGGTTCGACTGCGGGCGCTGACGATTCATCGTCGGGCCGACGGCGAGCGAGTACGTATGCCATGACGCCACCGCCGCCGAGGACGAGCACACCGAGACCGATCCAGAGCCACGAAGACGAGCCCCAAGTCGGTGGAGGCGTGGTCGGGGTAGGTCCTGTTCCTGTGGATTCACCAGTAAACGTCGCGACGAGTTCGCCTTCCGGGAATGAGGCCGGACCGACCCACTGAAGCGTCCCGTTATTCGGTGCAACCTCTGAATTCACGACGCCATAGGCTGGTGGTGCCTGAATGACGAGTTTTTGGCTCGGCTCGAGTCCGGGAAACCAGTCTCCGGCGGCGAAAGCGTCTCCTATCTTCAGTGTTTCATTGTCTACCTCCCCGAAACTCGTCCACGTAAATTCCAGTCGTAAGACGCCGAACGTCTCGTTATTTCGTAGCTCAGTGCTTCGAATTGGGTCATGGATTTCCATAGACCGATTCGTCACAGCCGCCGCACGATCGGCCGCTGCACGAAATGTCGGAAGACCGAGTTCCGCCGTCTCACCGGCTTCGAAGTCTTGGGCCAGGTCACGAAATGCTGCACTCTCGTTTTCGTCAGTTAGGGTAAAATTTGCAGAGACGGTCCAGTGTGCGTCGCCATTTTCCTCCAAGGAAATCCACAACGTCGTGTTGACAGGTGGGGGTGCCGAGACTTGACTGATCGTACCGCTGGGTTCGGACGCCTGGGTATGCGCGCTCGCGCCCCCAACCACGGCCGAGGCCGGTACCAGGAGGAGGAGAGCAACGAGGATTGCGGGAGACCCCGCCGACATAATCTCTCCTGCTGCCTGCTGGGGGAAAACGCTTTCCATCCCGAGATAAAACGTCATACGGCGCGATAAAACTTCTCGCAGCTTCTCGATCGGTCTTGGGTGTGCCTTAGAAGGGCGATATTTTTAGGCCCTCGGTTCGAAGCGACGGCGAATGGCCCCATTCCCGCGACCGCCCGGTGCCCCCCTCCTGGCCCTCCTGGTAGTTTGTGTTTTTGTGATCTCAGCGGGGGTTGTGGCGGGCACCGTCGGCACCTACGCGAGTGACGGACCGACGAAGCAGATTGTTCCAGTCGATAACACGACGAATCATCTCTCTCCACCGGCGTCGGATTTACATCGATCTGGATATGGACAGGCGGATTTGGATGTAGCAGGCGCGATCGCAGGTAGCGTCGAACGCCTCGATTGACGCCATCAACAGTTGATTCTGGCAGGACAGGTGGCCCAGGCGGGCGAGGAGAGTCTTCCCGCGGTGACCACAACCGAACTTGATCGCATCGAGGAACGCATTGAGACGATTCGGAGCGAGCACGGAACGCTCATGGCTGCCTACGGCAACGGGACGATCGGCCAAACCATGCTGACACGTCGGCTCGCCCATATCCAATCGGCCCTCACACAACAGGTCGAACAACTCGATGCACTCGAACGTCACCTGGAGCAACGGGACTCACCGCTCGTCCGCTCCCTCGAGACCCGGTTTGCTACGATCCGTGGTGCCGCAGTGGAGTTCGAGAGCCCCCTCGCGGGCAAAATGATGAGCGCGCTCAATGCCAGCAGGGAAAGCTTCGGCTACTACATGGCTGGGGGACCAGAGGGAATAATTCTCTATTTCACGGATTAAGATGAATTCAACCGGTAGACATATTCCGTTGCGAACCTCACCCCAGGGACAACGAACC
>CAZKGF010000180.1:0-4853 GCA_964552115.1 uncultured Halobacteriales archaeon | reverse complement strand
ACAATCCATCAATTCTATAATAATTACGGTATATCCTAATTTTTATGCACACACTTCGACGTTCTATGGATAGCAGGACGGACAGGCTCTATCGGCATATTCCGTCCGGCCTCAATCATACGATGAACTCGAAGGGTAATCAAACGGAAGAACGGATGCAGGACAACTCACTGCTTAGGACGTCTCGACGGACGTTCCTCGAACTTAGCGGCGGGGAGTGCCGCGAGCGTCGCCACAGCAGAACCAACTACCGGAACCGGGTCCGGCCCAGGACGAATCCACGACCTCCCTACGTATCTAGCAGATCCTACCCGATTCGAGGAAAACCGCGAGCCGACCCACGTACCGACGACGATCCCCTACGAATCAGCCACACAGGCGATCGAATCCGACGAACCGTTCACCGAACTCGAGGAGCGGTTCGATGGCTCACCGTACTTCGAACTCCTGAACGGGACGTGGAACTTTCGGTTTTTCGAACGTCCCTCCGACCTTCCAGAGTCGTTCGATGGGACCGACGACTGGGACGAGATCACGGTTCCCCGCCCTTGGCAGACCGAGGGGTACGACGAGCGCGTCTACACGAACTGGCAGCCAACGTGGGTGGGATACGATCCCGACCTCGAATGGGAACTCTATCCGGACGAGGAGGGCATGGTCGACGTTCCGGGCGTCGGCGACGACGGTCCTAATCCAGTCGGCGTGTACAATCGCACGATCGACGTTCCAGCCGACTGGGAGGGTCGCGAGACGTTTCTTCATTTCGAGGGTGTCAAGCAGGCGTACTTCGTTTGGATCGACGGCGAGTACGTCGGCTTCCAGCAGGGATCGATGACTCCCGGCGAGTTTCACATCTCCGAGTACGTCGAGGCTGGCGCCAGTCACGATCTGACGGTCCAGATCTATCGTTGGAGCGACGGCGAGGCGATGGAGTGTATCGATATGCACAAATACGCCGGTATCTACCGGAGTGCGTATCTGTTTTCGACCCCGCCGGTCCACATCCGCGACTTCGCGGTCCGAACCGACCTCGACGACGAGTACGAGGATGCGACGTTGCGAGTCGACGTCGAGCTCGCCGAGTTCTCGGTACCCGATGAGACCGAGTATCTAGTGCGAGCGACGCTATGCGAGCCCGACAGTCACTCGGAAGTCGTGACCTGCGAAGAGTCCGTCACCGTCGAGGGGGGCGCCGTCACGACGCTTGAAACCGACGTCAGTGATCCCACGAAGTGGTCCGCCGAGGATCCAACGCTGTATCCATTGGTCGTGGAACTTCTCCCAGTCGGCCAGAACGCTGAGGACCAACCGGAACCCGAACCCAGCGAGGTCCTGTTCGAGAAGGTCGGCTTCCGCGAGTATGAGGCTGAACGCGGACCGGGCGGTCATATCACGGTCAATGGCGAGCCCGTCAGCGTCCGGGGTATCAACCGCCACGAAACCGATCCAGATACCGGTCGGACGGTACCGCTTGAGACCATGCGCGAGGACTTCGAGTTGCTCAAACGGTTCAACCTCAACGCCGTGCGGACCTCCCACTACCCGAACGATCCGACCTTCTACCGGCTCGCCGACGAGTACGGGATCTATGTGCAAGACGAGGTCAACTGCGAGACTCACTGGTGGGAGGGCGTGCTGGCCGAGACCACCGCGTACCATGAACAGAGCGTCGAGCGGTTCCGGCGAATGGTGCTTCGCGATCGGAATCACGCATCGGTGTTCTCGTGGTCGACGGGCAACGAGGCCGGAACCGGGGCCGAACACCTCAACATGGCCGCACTGGCGATCGGTGGTGACGATCCGACACTGCCCGCGGACACGAGCGAGACGACGCGCCTGTCGGGCGAAGCAATCGAAGCGTTCGACGCCGACGGGATCGATGCCCTCTCGCCCGACCGGATCATGTCTCACCAGCCCAATCACGGCGGCTGGGACGTCGAATACAGTGACATGCTCGGCCCGCGGTATATCGATGTCGAGACGCTGCTCGACTTCGGGGCGGGCGCGGACGTCAGCGATAGTGATCGGTTCGGTGACCGTTCGAGTGGGGACGGCTCGCCCGGCGACGGCGAACGGTCGGTCGTAATGGGCGAGTACAACCACGCGATGGGCAATAGCCTCGGATTGATCGACGAGATGTGGAACGGCTATATCCAACCGCCGGTCCGCCGAGCCCGTGATCGAGTTGGCGGCGCGGACGGTATCCTGCTCGGATCGCCGGCGGTCGTTGCAGGGACGGACGGTGGCGCGCTCGAATTGAATGGCCGGTCCGACTACATCGAAGTAGTCCCATCCGATCATCCGGTTTCGGGGTCCGAATTCACCGTCGAACTGACGGTAAGCGAACTCACCGCCGACGGGGATGCACCACTTGTCGTGGCTGGCGATCACTGTAGACTCGCTGTCACGGCCGAGGGAGACATCGAATTCACCGTTGGAGAGGCGTCGGTGACCGGAGAACTCCCTGCGATCGAGACGGAGACGCAAACGCTGACAGCCGTCTGTTCGGCTGGAGAACTCGCGCTCTACGTAAACGGGGAGCGGATCGGTATCGCTGAACACGACCGCCGTGATTTCGACGGGACCGGCGAGACACTGCTTATCGGTCATGACGATCGTAGCGATCGATTCCTACAGGCAACTATTGAGTCGGTTGCCATCTACCAGTCAGCTCTTTCGGCTACCGACACCGGGAGGAAGAGCCCAACCGATGGGACCGTCCTGTGGTACGACTTTGATGACCTGCTGCGAGACAAGAGCCTTCAAGGGGGCTTCATCTGGGACTGGGTGAACCAGGACCTGAACGACGAGACCGAGGACGGTGAGCCGTTCCAGTTCTACGATCTCGATGGCCCAGCGGGGGCGTTCTGTCTGAACGGGACGATCTGGTCGGATCGACGCCCCCAACCCGAAATGTGGCAGCTGAAACAGTGCCATCAGCCAGTGAAGATGACCCCGCGGGATCTGGCGCGAGGGGATGTCTACATCACAAACCACCACCAGTTTACGGACTTAGACGGGTTCGATATCACGTGGACGCTCTCGGCGGCCGGAAGGACGGTACGCGAGGGGACACTCGATCTCGAGACACCGCCGAACACGACCGAGATCGTCTCGATCGACGGTCTTGTGCGGGCACCGAACCCCGAGCCCGGGGCGGAGTACTGGGTCGATATCTCCGTCTCGATCCCCAAGGACACCAGTTGGAGTGATGAAGGCCATGAAATCGCCTTCGCACAGTTCCCGGTTCCGATTGAGACCCCCGCTCCCAAGCGTCGTGGGACAGGCGGTCTGCCGCCGGTCACGACCGCGGAAACGGATACGGAACTCGTGATAACGGGCAAAAAATTCGAGTACACGCTCGATAAGGCGCTGGGAACGTTTTCCTCGATGCAGTATGAGGGGATGGAGCTTGTCGATCGGGGTCCAGTACTCAATTTCTGGCGGGCTCCGATCATGAACGAACTCCAGGATTGGGGTCCCCATCCGGCACCGAACTGGTACGAGTTGGGTCTCGACGACATTCAACACGAGGTCGCCAGCATCGAGATCACGGAACACAAACGCGGTGTGGATGTCGAGGTCGATAGTCTGGCTTTCGGCACAATCGAGGATGGAGCGCCAGCCGGCTACGAGACGACCTACTGCTATCACGTCTCTGGAGACGGCGAGGTACAGATAGACGTCCATGCCGATCCGACAGACCGACTCGTTGCAAACGTCGGCGAGTGGCTCCCAAAAATCGGCCTGCAACTAGAAGTCTTAGAGGAGTTCGATCGGTTCGAGTGGTATGGTCGTGGACCCACTGAGACCTATCCCGATCGGAAGACTGGCGTGCGGGTCGGTCACTACGCGGGGACAGTCGAACAGCAGTACGTCCCGTACCTCCCACCACAGGACAACGGAAACAAGACTGATACGCGCTGGGCTGCACTCAGCAACGGCTCCGTTGGCGTGGCTGCATTTGGCGGCTCTCTATTGGACGTTAGTCTCGAACAGTACGGAAACCTCGCGGACGCCGATTATCAGTATCAACTCGAGGAGCGCGATTCGATCGGGTTCAATCTCGATCACGCGGTAACCGGCGTCGGTGGAACACCCGTTCCGACGGCCGAAGAGTACCAGGTTCAGCCCGAATCGACTGAATTCACCATCACCCTGTGTCCGTTTCGAGTTACAGAGGGCTCGATGAACGTCCCGAGTGGGAACTTCCCGTCTACGCAAGACAGGTGACGGCGGCCTGATCGGGACGCTGTTTCCCGCTCACTGTCTCCGATCGGACAGAGGAATCGTCCTCGACCATTCCGGCTAGCAGTGCTCGTCAACCCTTGTTTCTCAGGATTCCTTATTCGTTCCAGAGGGACCAATTCGGTCTTCGATCTTATCAAGGACGAGCGCCAGTACGTCGCGATGATCGGTTGGCCAGGATCTGTCATCGCCGGGTGTTGCGGCACAAGGAGAGAGATGGAAATGATCCCGTGTATTGTGGGGGTTCGGATGTCGACTCTGGATGTACCTCTCGGGGATGGATTTCGAAGTCGCCGATATGAGGATACAGAACATGAACTGCCGCTCTCTGTGTTCTACGGATCCGACCTATTGGAAAAGTAAAGTAGATCACTGTGTTCTTGATGGGGGTCTCTGCAGGCCGTGATGGCCGTAGAGATACTTACGGTGTGTCTGGCTCGGCGGAAGCATATCCACCATCCTGTTCAAATGCTCACAGTCGCACCTATGCTGAGTAGGGTTACTGTCCGTACTAGCAGATAGTTTGTGCCATGGTATCGCCACTGATTTGCCGTCTTAGTCGTTCTGTGTACAAATTAATGAACTACTGGACCATAAAGCATTTA
>CAZKGF010000179.1:788-4878 GCA_964552115.1 uncultured Halobacteriales archaeon | reverse complement strand
AGATCGTCGTCGTCCGTCACCACCATGCCACCTTCCCCTGTCGTCACATTCTTGACGGGATGGAAGCTGAACACCGACATGTCACGCTGGGCCCCGATCGACTCGCCCTGCCACGTGCCGCCGAAGGCGTGGCAGGCGTCCCAGACCATAGTCAGGTCGCTGTCGTCGGCCACGGAAAGTAACCCCTCGATGTCGGCTGGATACCCCGCATAGTGCATCGGCACGATCCCCGCAGTGTCTTTCGTGACTGCATCGCGGGCTGTTTCGGGGTCAAGAGTTCGTCGGTCGGCATCTATGTCGGCGAACACTGGCCTCGCCCCCGCGTACGTTGCCGCGTGGGCTGTGGAGACGAAGGTCAACGGCGTGGTGATCACTTCGTCACCGGGGCCAAAGCCCGCCGCCTCGCCCACGAGATGGAGGGCGGTCGTTCCCGACGTCGTCATTACGGCGTGATCGACGTCAACGAAGTCCGCTACCCGATCTTCGAACTCGGTGACTGTCGGTCCGCGTGTAATGTAGTCTCCATCGAGGACATCGACGATGGCATTCTTCTCACGCTCGGTGATGCTTTGTCCGCCATATCCGAGAACCGCTTTTCTGAGGGGGGTTCCGCCATATAGTGCGGGCGTGTCCCCAGTCATCTCAGGATTCGAGACGGCGCTCGACCATCCACTCCCGGAGTCGTTCGACGCCCTCCTCAAGTGTTACCTCGGGTTCCCAACCGAGAACCTCGTGAGCCTTGCTGGGATCACAGCGAAGTGCGTCGACCTCACTCTGTGGGTGGTGGTGTTCTACGTGCTCGATCGGTGTTTCGTCGCTCGCGATGAGCTCGGCAAGCTCGTTGATGGAGACGTCAGTGCCAGTGCCCGCATTAATAACCTCGCCGATCGCCGAGTCGGTGAACGTCGCATCGACGATAAACCGGGCACAGTCCGTTATGTATAGGAGATCGCGCGTCTGCGTGCCATCGCCGTATATCTGCAGGGCTTCACCCGCTAGGTCACGACTCGTAAAGATTGAAACCACACCGCCCGCCATTCCCGTCCGCTGGTATGGTCCATACGTGTTGAACGGGCGAAGGATCGTCACCGGAAGGTCGTATCCCAGGTGGTACGATTCAGCTAAGTTCTCCGCGGCGAGTTTCGAGCCCGCATATGGGGAAGCGGGTTTTACCGGATGTGACTCATCGATTCCCGCTTCGGAGTCCGCCATGTCGTAGACCATACAAGTCCCAACGAGGGATAGCCGAGTATCCGTCCGCCGACATGCCTCGAGTACGTTCTGCGTGCCGGCGACGTTCGTCTGGAAATGGGAGCCAGGGTCGTCCAAGCTCTCCTGTACATCGATCTCCGCGGCCAAATGAATGACAGCGTCGGTCTCCCCGTCGATTACGGCATTTACTCGTTTTCGGTCCCGGACGTCGCCAACGGTAAGGTCGAACCTCTCATCGAAGGCCTCGACATTTCGTCGCGATCCGTTCGAGAGGTCATCGAGGCCAAACACATCGTATCCGCGGTCAAGAAGCTCGGCGACGACCCACCGTCCGATGAAGCCCGCAGCACCGGTTACGGTGACCTGCTCGCTCATGCTGGCACCTCCTCGTAGGCCCCTGCCTTTAGTAGCTCGGCAACCTCCCCTACTCTAAGGGTCTCGGCAACTTCGGAGGATTGGACGACTTCTTCCGCAGGATCGAAGCCCGGGAGGCCGTCATGGGTGAGATACCCGTCGGACCTAGACTGCTCGGGGATGACGGCATATAATGACTCGTTCTCGACAGTCCGCCCTACCTCCCGATCGGTTAGTATCTCCTCGTGGAACGTCTCCCCGAGTCGACGTCCAGTCACTTCGATATCAATCTCTTTCGGTTCGTAGCCGTATTCAGGTGCTAGATTATCGATCATCGCCACGGCGAGGTCCTCGATTCGAACCGCATTCATCTTGTATACGAACAGCTCCCCACCAATCGAGTGCTTCAAAGCTCCTGTGATCAGGTCGGCGACTTCGTCGTAGGTGAGGAAGAAGCGAGTCATACGTTTGTCCGTCAATTGGACTGGCCCCCCTCGGCTGATCTGTTTCCGGAATCTGGGAACAACCGACTCCGAGGAATTGATAACATTGCCAAACCGCACGGATGAGAGCCGGATGTCGTACCCCCCGCTATATTTGTTCGCGGCAGTCACGAGCTTCTCGCCGAGGAGCTTGGTAGTCCCCATCGTGTTCGCGGGATTAACGGCCTTGTCGCTGCTGGTGAAGAGAATTCTATCGACTCCACCGCCTATCGACGCGTCGATAAGATTCTGAACGCCCAGTACGTTCGTCTTGACGGCCTCAAAGGGATTGTACTCGCAGACATCAACGTGTTTCATCGCAGCGAGATGTATGACCGTGTCAATCTCGCTGACCGCTCGATCCAGACGCTTGCGGTCCCGGACATCGCCGGCGAGGTATCGGCAGCGGTCGTCACTAAGTTCGGTTTTCATCTGGACAAGCCCCGGCTCGCTACTATCGAAGATTCTGAGGACTTCCGGGTCTCGATCAAGGAGGCGGTGAACCAAAGCCCGGCCTACCGACCCGGCTCCCCCCGTCACGAGGACGTTCTGACCCGCTATCATCGGTTTAGGGGTATTGGAGACAGTCATATATACGTTCACATTACCTCGCCGGGGCAGACAAGCTCGACGGCAACGATGTTGCTTCTCTTTGAGTATATGGATGAATTCGGCAAGTTACTATCCACCGGACCCGTTATCAGCCCCGCGATCGCTTCCGCCCCAGCTACAACTCTGCCTAAAGCAGCCCCAGCTCTTCCAGCCGGTCAGCCACCTCGCGCTCCTCTTCGCGAGTAATCGGGAAGGAGTACTCCTTATCAGGGCGCTCGCCAAGGGTGCCGAGCTCCTCCATCTTCGCCATGACGTGCTCGACGCTCTCCTCTACCGATTGTTCCTCTGAGTGAACGATGATTTCGGGGTTCAGCGGCTCCTGGAATGGGTGGTTTACGCCTGTGAACCTCTCAATCTTCCCCGCCTGTGCCTGCTCGTAGAGCCCCTTCGGGTCGCGCCGCTTGGCCTCCTCGAGCGAGCACTTCACGTACACCAACACGAAGTCGGCCTCGTCCTCGATGATGTCCCGCGCCTGTTCTTGGGAGTCCCGGAATGGGGTGATCATACCGACAATCACCGGAATGTCGTTCCGGTTCAGCAGCTTCGCGATGTAGGCGGTTCGGCGGTTGTTCGTACGGCGGTCCTCCCGGGAGAACCCCAGATCAGGATGCAGGTGCTTCCGGATGTTGTCGCCATCGAGGTTCTCGATCGGATATCCGAGGTCGATGAGCGCGTCCTCCACGCGGCTGGCGATCGTCGACTTCCCCGAGGCGGGCCGGCCCATGAACCAGAGCGTGAACATCGGTCACTCCTGCACGAAAACGCCATCGAGCGCCAAGATGGTTTCGGCGACCTCCGGCCGCATAAGCTCGGGGGAGGGCCGCTCCCCTGAGGAGAGCATCCCTCGGAGCTCCGTGCCACTCGGCTCCACGCGTTCCTCCGGATTATGCGGACACACCTTCTCGGAGACGATACCGTCACATACCGTGCAATAAAACGCGTAGTGATAATAAAGGGGTTCGATGCCGATGCTACCCAGGGCCCTGAAGAGTTCCTGAGCCTCGAAGTCGTCGTAGTAGTCGCCGACACCGGCGTGATCCCGACCGACGATGAAGTGCGTGCAGCCGTGGTTTTTTCGGACGATGGCATCGAAGATTGCCTCCCGAGGGCCGGCATACCACATCCGCGACTTGAACATCGCCAGGGTCACGACGTCCCGCGGGTAATAGTGTTCGATCAACGTGTCGTATCCCTGCAAGATCGCGTTATTGGTGTAATCCTTCGGCTTCTTCTCCCCGATCTTTGGCTGCACGAGCAGCCCGTCGACGTGCTCGAGTGCAGTCTTTTGGAGGTATTCGTGGGCCCGGTGAGGGACGTTCCGCGTCTGGAAGCCAACGACAGTCTCCCAGCCCCGCCGCTTGAAGAGCACGCGGGTTTCCGTCGGGGTGAGGTCGTGGATACCGTTCCGGGGGAGGGCGCCCTCGAAGGCC
>CAZKGF010000179.1:0-778 GCA_964552115.1 uncultured Halobacteriales archaeon | reverse complement strand
CCGACGAAGAACGGCTTCTTCGACTCAACGAGTCGGACGCCCGGGTGGTCACCGTTTGTCGTCCCAAAGAGCTGCTCACATACCTCCGTTTCGTTATACCGATAGACGTCTTCGGAGTCTATTAAGCCGACGGGCTCTCCCTCGGGACCGCGTAGGCCGATCCGTTCGCCGGGACCGATTTCGTTGGCGGTTTCGGCGTCCACATCAAGGACGACCGGAAGAGGCCAGGCCACCCCGCTCTCGAGCGTCATGTCGTGGACGACCTTCCGGAAGTCGTTCCGCGTCAGGAACCCCGACAGGGGGCTGTAGACGCCCTGAACGATGTTCGCGAAGTCGAAAAGAAGGTTCCGGTCGAGCTCGACTGACGCTAAGTTGTCCAGTCCTGCTCGGATATCGTCAGACCAGGCCCGATCCACGCACCGGTCGACCAGGTTGTTCCCGTGGGGGCGTATCATCTATTGTCCCCATATCTACTGTAGGGTTACACAAACTCTGTGATTGTCCGTCACCAAATAAAAGAGAAAATTCAAAGTATTACGAAGGTAGTCGGTCCGTTCCATTGCAGAAGAGCTTCGATCTTCTCGTTCTCAGTAGAAAGGGTACGGTTGAATCGATGATACCCCGACGGTCATAATCTCTTAAGAAACGGCTAAGTTTCCAACTCCTCCAACCGATGACGGCCTGGCGGTCACCGTCACCCAGCCCAAGAGTTACATCGGCAACAGAGTGACTAAATTCCAATATGTTCATCCCAACTGAACCCTAATAGTCCTCGACA
>CAZKGF010000178.1:0-4880 GCA_964552115.1 uncultured Halobacteriales archaeon | reverse complement strand
GTCGGCCAACTCTTCGCCCTGTATAGCATCCTCGCCGCGATAGGGCTCACAGTCCCGGTGATCGTGTGATGAAGATCGAACCGTTCGAGCTGGATCTAACCGAACCCCTCCAAACGGCTCACGGTGAGATCGAGACGCGCCGAGGGTTCGTCGTGCGGCTCGAACAAGGGGGTATCGAGGGTGTCGGTGAGGCCACACCGCTGCCTGGGTTCACCGAACCCGAGGATGTCTGCCGTCAAACGCTAACGAAGGCGGCTGCTCGGGCCGCCGAAGACGGAATCCCATCGGCACTGCAACATATCGATGCTGAGCGTTCCCCCGCAGCCGCCCACGGCTTGGCCCTGGCCAGTTTGGATGCCGGGGCTCGCCGGCTCGAAAAACCCCTCTATCGGACGTTGGGTGGGCCACAGCGGCGATCGATCCCGGTCAACGCAACGATCGGTAATGCCGACGTCGAGGCGACCGTCGAGGCCGCTCTGGAGGCGACCGAACGAGGCTTCGACTGTCTCAAAGTGAAAGTCGGCCAGCGCCCGCCCGCTGTGGACGTCCGTCGGCTTCGAGACGTTCGCACGGCAGTTGGGCCAAACGTGGCGCTCCGTGCCGATGTGAACGGTGCGTGGGACCTCGAAACCGCCGAAACCGTCGCGGCCGAGCTTTCCGACGCCGGCGTCGATCTCGCGTATCTCGAGCAACCCCTCGCTCCCGATCAACTGACGGCAATGGCCACCCTCAGAGAAACGATCCCGGTGGCCGTAGACGAGACGCTAATTGCCCATTCACTCCGGTCCGTACTCGAAGCGAACGCCGCCGACGCCGTCGTTCTCAAACCGATGGTCCACGGATCACCGGCCATTAGTCGCCAACTCGGGGAAAGAGCACTGGACGCTGGCCTGCAGGTCATCGTCACGTCAACCATCGACGCTGTCGTCGCGCGGACAGCCGCTGTCCATCTCGCTGCCAGCTTCCCGTCCGTGCTGCCGGCCGGCCTGGCGACCGCTGCATTACTCGCCGACGATCTCGGGCCCGACCCGGCACCGGTGACCGACGGTGAAATTCTGGTCCCGGAGGGACCAGGACTGGGCACGCATGCGAGGCGTGACGGATGAACAACTGGCCAACTCGTGATTTCGTGGCCCACCGGGCTGACGTGACGCCCGGGGCTGACGCTCTCATCAGCGCCGCGAGTGGACACACCTGGAACTATGCGGACCTGAATTCCATCGTGGCGAAACTGGCCGACCGTCTCACGTCAGCCCTCGAAGCCGACCAGCGCGTTGGACTGTGTGCACCGACGCGGGTTCGGGCGATCGCGTCTGTCCATGCTGCTCATCGGATTGGGCGGCCAGTCGTGTTGTGTGATCCGACGGCCCCTCCAGAGCGGCTCCGGGAGCGGGTTTCGCGCACAAATACGGGTGTCGTGATTACCGACGCTGCCAACCTCGACAGCGTTCGGTCGGCACTCGCCACAAGCCAGTGCCAAGCGGTTTGTTTCGACCGGTCTGACGCGTCCGAGGATTCGTTCACGACTGGCGAGCCACGGCCGCGACTGAGTAGCCACGAATCACTTGGGCCGTCGGACGACGCGTTGATCGCGTTTACGTCGGGCACGACCGGGCAACCCAGTGCCGTTCGGTTGACACTGAGCAATCTCGTAGCGAGCGCCATCGCCTCAGCCTTTCGCCTCGGGACCAGTCGGGACGATCGGTGGTTGTGTTGTCTCCCGATCCACCACCTCGGCGGCATTTCGATTCCGCTACGGACCACACTTTATGGCTCAACAACCGTGGTCCAACGCGGATTTGACGAGGATGAAACGGCAGCTATCGTTCGCGACGACGACGTTACGGGGCTCTCGCTCGTCCCGACGCAACTTCGTCGATTGTTGGATAACTCGTGGTCCCCGCCAGACAGACTTCGCTTCGTACTCGTCGGTGGCGCACCCGCCCCGCCGTCCCTCGTCGAACGCGCGGTCGCCTCCGACGTCCCAATTTGCCCGACGTATGGCACGACCGAGACAGCCTCCCAGATCTCGACTGCTCGGCCGGGGGAAGCGGCCAGCCACCCGGAAACGGTTGGTCGTCCGCTCCTGTTTACGGACGTAACGATCGTGGATTCGGACGGAGAACCCCAAGCAGTTGGCGAGAGTGGCGAACTCGTGGTCGACGGGCCGACAGTTTCGCCGGGCTACCTCGACGAAACTCGGACAGCGGAGGCCTTCGGGCCGGACGGGCTCCACACCGGAGACCGAGGCCGTTTCACGACAGCCGGCCGCCTCGAAATCCTGGGTCGACTGGACGATCGAATCATTACCGGCGGCGAGACAGTGCACCCGGAAACGGTCGCGGCTGTACTCCGAGAGCACCCGGGTGTCGAGGACGCAGCGGTCGTCGGTGTCACCGACCCCACGTGGGGTGAACGCGTCGCTGCTCTCGTCGTGGCTGATTCGGTATCCGCCGAGACACTAATCGACCACTGCCGCCAGCGGCTGGCAGGTCACGAAGTTCCAAAGCAACTCGAGAGAGCCAATTCCCTCCCCCGGACTGCGTCGGGGACGATCGACCGCAACGCGGTCAGGGACAGACTCGTCGAGTCTGGATAAGCCGGTCGTCTTATTGGCTGGCCACACCAACCACCTTCCTGGTGTGTACATTTACACTCGCCTGGCAAGTGTTTCCCGAGGCCCCCATCCTCGTTGCGGCCAACCGTGACGAGCGACTCGACCGACCAGCGGAGCCACCAGCACGCCGTGACTGGACGCGTCCGGTGGTCGCTCCGCAGGATCGGCAAGCAGCAGGAACCTGGATCGGCTACAATGACGCCGGACTCCTCGTCGCAATCACGAACCGGTGGATCGATTCACCGCCGTCCCCGGATCGGTCTCGGGGGCTACTGGTCCGTGATGCCCTCGGATACGAAACGGCCGAAGGAGCTGCCAGATACGTCGAGGAAGAAGTAACCAACCGCTCGTACGATGCCTTCAATCTGGCTGTGGTGGACGAATCCGCGGCCATCCTTCTGGAGTGGGACGGCACGCTTGCCGTTCGGCTCTTCGAACCAGGCGTGCACGTCCTCGTAAACGTCGGAGCAGATGGGACATACACGATCCCCAAAAGACGCCAAGATGCAGCCGAACGGCAGGCCCAGGCCGCCGACCGGCTTCGAGCCGAGTTAGCTCCAGAGCCTGGTGAATCCGCCGACGGCTGGCTAGATCGGGCCAAAGCGTCCATTAGCGATCACGAATTTGGGGTCTGTGTGCACGGTGATGGGTTTGGAACTCGATCGTCCTCGGCACTGCTGATCGGGCCAGACACCCGGCAGTATGAATTCGCTGATGGGCCCCCGTGTGAGACGCCATATCGAGAAATCGATGCGAACGTGTGAACCTCGACAGTCACCTTTAAGCGCGGGAGTCCCCGAGTCGGCAGTATGAGCGTCCGCGCGTCCGAGGAGGATCTCTCGGAGGACGAGCGCCGAGGTCTCGAACTCATCCGGGAGACCGGAGGCATTCATCAGAGCGATTTCTGGAAAGAACTCGATATTTCATCTCGAAAGGGGAGTCGAATCGTCGAATCGCTCAGCGAGAAGGGATTGATCGCCAGGGAAGAAACCGTTTACAAGGGACACAATACCTATTACCACGGCCCCGCACCACAGGATCTGGACTTTTCGTTACTCATGGCTGGAGACATGCTCTCACCGTTTATCGGTGACGAGGAAATCAATCCCCAGAGCGACGCGTTTTCGCAATGGGTGATGAGCCTCGCCTACGAGGAATAGACTAGTCTTCTAGCGCGTCAGCAATACGCTCGAGCGTCCGGCGAATATCGTGGACCTCGTCTCTGAGTTGGCGGACTTCTCGAACAAGTTCTTCGTCAGCCTTCCCTTCGCCACCGCCAGGCTGGCCACCCATGCCGGGGCCACCTCCCATCATTCCACCCATCATCTGCGCGAAGGGATTGCCGCCACCCATTCCGCCGCCAGGGCCGCCGCCACCCATCATCTCCTCGGGTGGGCCACGGCCGGCCTCGCCGCCCTCACCGTCGCCTTCTGCTCGCTCTTGTCTGATCTCTTCGACTCGCTCGCGAAAGGACTTGTCGTCGCCCCCCGGCTCGGGGGCCTCTCGAGTCTCGTCACTGGATTCGTCTGAATCGTCTGCCATGGATGCGTTTTTCTCGCGGATCGGATAAGGGTTATCGTCCGGGTAGCAAGCCCCACGGGCCGCCAGGCTGTTAGTCCCACGCCGTCAGGCTCGACTGTAGATCCCGATCCGTCTTTCCCGGCCTGATCTCGTACCCGACGAGTGCACGGAGATCAACCGCGTACGTGGTATCCTGTCGATCGAGGACGAGTAGCCGGCCCTTCGTTCCCCGGACGGTTCCACTCGCCAGGCGTTCGCCGACGGGACGGTCGGTAAGATCGAGTCCATACTCGAAGTCGAATGTCTTCTCGTGGTCGTACGCTTCCAGTAAGCTCGACCAGCGTTCGGCATCGACTGACCGGTGCAGTCCCCGTCGTTTGGCCCGAACGGAGACACTGTCGCCGACGGTTGCAGCGATTTCGGCCTCGATCTGACGGGCTACTTTCCCGTCGACCACGGTCCGAAGGAGTGCGGCCAGATCTGCACCTTGCTCGCGGAGCCGCGTCCGGAGCCGCCACGACCGCGTCACCCCGACTTTGAATCGATCTGGGGCAAAGGCCGCCAGGTAGATGGCGTGCTCCTCCCGACAGGCCGACAGCGGCTGGTCACAGTCCCCGCGACAGCGCGCACAAGGCCAGTGGGACGTATGAGTAGGACAGTACGGTGTTTCGGGTTCCTGACAGGGGCTGTGCACCCCGTCTTCGACGACGCCGGCGCAGTGACGCTCTCCGAGCGTAATCGC
>CAZKGF010000177.1:0-4944 GCA_964552115.1 uncultured Halobacteriales archaeon | reverse complement strand
GCGAGTGATATCTGGGCGCAGGTCGGCGGGCCGGGGGCTCAGCCGTTCTCGTTGTTCGAATTTACCCAACTCGGGGTCATCGTCCTCGCCGTTGGCATCATCTATCTGTTGACCATCGGTCGGTACCTGACACCCGCCCGAATCCCGGCGGAAGGGACGCCTACAGACCATTTCGGGATGGCCGACTATCTCACCGATGTGGTTGTGCACGAGGAGTCCGACCTCGTCGGCTCTCGGGTGCGCGAGGTTAGACATGGGGATCTGGACCTCGACGTGTTTCAAATCTTGCGCAACGGCCGGACTATCGTCCGTGGCCTGCCAACCGAACGTATTCGTGCCGGCGACGTTCTCTCGGTGCGGGCGAGTCAGGAAACGCTCGAACAGGTTATCGAGGACGAGCACCTCTCGCTCCTGCCCGAACTTCTCGATGCCGCATCCGACGAGGACGAACCGCTGCCCGAGGGATTCGAGCCGGACGAACACGCCTGGAACCGACCTTCGGGTACCGACACCAGTGGTGAGAGCGAAACTGCCACTGGAAATGGAGAGACATCCTCAGATGAAACTGCGCTTACGGAAGTCGTGTTACTTCCAGGCCCGTGGGCGAACAGACAGGGTGGCGTCGCCGAATTCGAACGCGAGTATGACGCCACAGTCCTGGCGATCCGTCGGGGAAACGAGGTGATCCGGCAACGGCTTCGTGACGTTAGCCTCCAGGCCGGGGACGTCTTGCTCGTCCAGACGAATGAGGATGTCCTCGACCGGCTTCGGGCGGATCCCAATATCGTCGTGTCCAGCGACGACCGCTGGGAGGAGTTCGATCGAACCCAAATTCCGATCGCCCTGGGCATCGTCGCTGGCGTAGTCGGGTTGGCAGCCTTCGAGTACCTCCCGATCATGGTTAGCGCCCTCACAGGAGTGGTGGCAATGCTGTTTTCGGGAATCCTCCGCCCGGCTGATGCCTACGAGGCTGTCGACTGGGATGTCATCTTCCTGCTCGCAGGTGTCATCCCGCTCGGCATCGCGTTCGAGGCCTCCGGGACTGCTGACTTACTGGCGACGGGCATCGTCACTGGCAGCGTTTTCCTTTCGCCGATAGCGCTCTTAGCGACGTTTTACCTCGGGACCGCGATCATTACGGAGATGGTGAGTAACAACGCCAGTGTCGTCCTGATGATCCCGATCGCCGTCGAGGTAGCCGGCCAACTCGGGGTCAATGCTTTCGCCTTCGTCCTCGCCGTCACCTTCGCCGCCAGTACCCCCCTACTGAGTCCGGTTGGTTACCAGACGAATCTGATGGTTTACGGACCTGGCGGATACAAGTTCACGGACTTTGCGCGGGTAGGCGCCCCGTTGCAGTTGATTCTGACTGTGGTTACGACAGCGGGAATCGCATTCTTTTGGGGTTTGTAGGGCAGTAGTTCGAGGCCGATACTACGACTCCTCTGGCACTGCTATAACTCAACCACGTTGGGACCAACGTCCCGTGGACCCGAACTCCCCCCAATTGACCTCAGTCACTGACGCGTCGCTCTGTCTCCATTCGACTGGAGATCACTCGATGTATAGTCGTCAGCGAGAGCGAATCAAGAGTGCAATCGCCACTACCGCCGCGCCAACGCCGAGGGCGGCTGGTAACAAGTACCCCTCAGGATTCGCCCACGACCAATCGAATGCCACTGTGCCCACCACGGCGATGGCGAAGACAACCAGTCCAATCACGGTCCCGACAGAATCCGTCCGACGGGGAATCATGGACTGCATCTAGGAGACTGGACTTCAAAAATGGTCGATACGGGGCGCTAGCATAGTGTAAAAACCACGTCCGAGTCGATCATCATTTGCTACGAAGATCTCATTCTCACTAAACCCCGGGTCTGGGAAATTCACAGCCATGTGGCAGGAGGGCGAGTCGAATTCTAGTAGAGCGAACAAAACACTCAACTGGATTCAGGTCCCGTAGATGCGTCGTGATGACGGACGACGAGACACGCATCCCGGACGTGTTTGTCGCAAACGTCATGACAAAATCAGTCGCCACGATTGCAGCCGACGCGACGGCCCAGCGTGCTGCCGACCACCTATCAGCGGCCGAGATCGGATCACTCCTCGTGGACCCATGGCCGGTCCCACCGACGGGAATTATCACCGAATCGGGTTTCGTCGACCTCGTCGCGAACGAGCGCGACCCCGCCACCACGACAGTCGCTGAGTGCATGAGTTCGCCGGTTATCACGACCACACCGTCAACGTCGATCGGGGTTGTTGCCGACCAGATGGCCGACCATCACATCAAGAAACTACCTGTTATCGATGAGACCGAAGACGTCCTCGCTGGGATTGTGACGACCAGCGATATCGCAAAATACGTCCCGATTCACGAGTTCCATCCGGCCGACACTGTGTGACAGGTGCGTACGCTGACATCCCACCGACGTTCCTAAACATATATTCTTGACTTGCTGGAATGATCCAGTATGAGTTCGATTCTCCTCACCGGGGCGACGGGTGTGTTAGGGACCGCTCTCCAGCCCAAATTACGAGACGCAGGCCATCAGGTCCGTGCAGCCAGTCGGTCTCCACCCACGGAGGGTGCGGGTGACTGGGTTACCCTCGACCTGACGACCGGTGAAGGAATGTCCCAAGCGCTCAAGGACATCGACGTCGTGGTCCACGCAGCGAGTGATGCTCGTGGCGACTCCGAAGCGGTCGACGTCCGTGGTACTGACCGACTCGTAGACGCTGCGGCGGCAGCTTCCGTCGATAATTTCGTGTACGTGTCGATCGTCGGGATCGACGAGATACCGTATTCATACTACAAACACAAACTCGAGGCGGAGGCTACCGTCGAATCTAGTGATGTACCCGCGACGATCGTTCGAATTACCCAGTTTTACCCGTTCGTCGCATCCCTTCTCAGTATGGTTGCTCGGTTGCCTGTCTGGCCACTCCCCACCAAATTTCGTCTCCAACCCATCGACGTCGAGGAAGCCGCAGCGGCCGTCACCGACTATGCGACCGAGTCGCCAGCCGGGAGAGTCCCCGATGTGGGTGGCCCAGAGGTAGCGACAGTCCGCTCGCTCGCCGAGCGGTATCGATCTGTCCGCGGGATGCGCAGACCCATCGTCCGGCTTCCGATTCCCGGTGCGACTGCGAGGGCGTTTCGCCGGGGTGAAGCCACGTGTCCGGAACAAAGGATCGGGGAGCGCCAGTGGGACGAGTGGCTCGAAGCGCAAACAGGTGACCCGGGTGCAGACCAGTACTGATCAGAGCAACGCTGGCCTAGTCGATCACGATACCGGACTCCGGAGAGATATACCAATCGGGCGATTTCGGGGTCTCCCAAATCATGAAGGGATCAGTAAACAGTCGGTAGCCATCGGCCGAACAAGCACGCACGTACGGGGCTACGCAGTACCCGATTTTAATTTCCTTATATGATCATTACAATTAATATTTAAGCTTGGAGCGCTACCCTTCTCTATGGCACACGGTGCCGACTACGAACACGAAAACGATCCGTCCAGCAACTCGACCTACGAGTGCCTGCTCTGTGGGACGATCGTGGAATCGAAATCTCATCCGGGTTCCTGCGAGTGTGGCGGCGAGTTCCAAAACCGCGCCAAGTCACTCGAATAACGTCTGTACAGAATGGCGTCAGATTCGCAGTCCTCTACTGACAGTTCTCAGTCACAGGATCAAGAACCAGAGTCCGCACTCGCAACCGCCCGCCAACAACTCTCGCAAGCAGCGAGCCACATCGAAATCGATCAACGAACGCTCACCCGACTTTCCCACCCGACTGCTGTCCACGAAGTCTCGGTTCCCCTCGAACATGACGATGGGACTGTGGAAGTATATCGCGGCTATCGGGCACAACACGACAGTGTCCGGGGCCCATACAAAGGGGGGCTCCGGTATCATCCCCACGTATCGAGAGACGAGAGCGTCGGTTTGGCGATGTGGATGACCTGGAAGTGCGCCGTCATGGATCTTCCATTCGGTGGCGCGAAAGGGGGTGTCGTCGTTGACCCCAAAGAGTTGAGTGAAGCTGAAATCGAACGCCTGACCCGGCGGTTCACCAACGAAATTCGCAACGTGATCGGGCCGATGACCGATATCCCAGCCCCCGATCTCGGAACCGATGCCCAGACGATGGCCTGGATTATGGACGCATACAGCGTCGAGGAGGCCGAAACGACGCCGGGAGTAGTGACCGGGAAACCGCCGGTTATCGGGGGCAGTGAAGGCCGGGCGGAGGCGCCAGGCCGGAGTGTTGCGATTGTCACGCGGGAGATCTGTTCGTATTACGACCGCCCGCTGACAGAGACGGCGGTCGCGATTCAGGGGTTTGGCAGTGTTGGCGCGAACGCAGCGAAATTACTCGATGCCTGGGGTGCCTCTGTCGTCGCGGTCAGTGACGTCAATGGAGCGGTCCACGAAGCTGATGGGCTCGATATCGAAACGATTCCGACACACGAGGAAGAACCGGAAGCAGTCACCAAACACGCTGCGGACGTCATCACCAACGAGGAGTTACTCACGCTCGATGTCGATGTCTTGATCCCAGCAGCGATCGGGAATGTCATCACCACAGCCAACGTCGAAGACGTCCAAGCCGATTTGATCGTCGAAGGCGCGAATGGGCCGGTAACGACCGCAGCTGACGCCTATTTGGACGAACACGGTATCCCGGTTATTCCGGATATCCTGGCAAACGCCGGTGGTGTCACCGTGAGTTATTTCGAGTGGCTTCAGGATATCAACCGCCGGTCTTGGTCCCGCGAGACAGTAAACGAGGAACTCGAAGTTGAAATTTTGGCCGCGTTGGAGGCGGTGACAAATGAATTCGAGACACGGGAAGTATCATGGCGCGAGGCAGCCTATATCGTGGCCCTCTCGCGGATAGCAGCGGCCCACGACTACCGGGGGCTCTGGCCGTGA
>CAZKGF010000176.1:2287-4986 GCA_964552115.1 uncultured Halobacteriales archaeon | reverse complement strand
GTCGACCTGGCACTGTCGTTCGCCGATCGGGTGACTGTGATGGATAGAGGTCGGATCATTGCCGATGGACGTCCAGCGGAGATCGTCGAAGATGAAACCGTACAGGCGGCGTATTTGGGAGGGTTCGATGGCACTACTTTCGATTGAGGACCTCCACGCTGGCTACGAGACCACCGAGGTCCTCCACGGGATCAATCTCACCCTCGAGGCCGGGACGGTGACTGCCTTATTAGGTGCCAACGGGGCCGGAAAGACGACGACTTTGCGAACCATAATTGGCCGGATCCGTCCCACGGCCGGGTCCATCGTATTGGACGGGAGGGAGATAACCGGCTTGGATCCCGCGACGGTCTACGAGCTCGGTGTGACCCTGGTACCCGAGGATCGCGGGATCTTCCCCGAACTGACGGTTTCGGAAAATCTGCGAGTTCCCACCGGCGAGGCGACGACCCCATTAGAGCGCACCTTCGAGCGATTTCCCGAACTGGCCGACCGGCGGCAGACCAAGGGACGCCACCTCAGTGGCGGCGAACAACAGTTACTCGCGATTGCCCGTGCACTCCGGACAGGACCCCGCGTCCTCCTACTCGACGAACCGGCGGAGGGGTTGGCCCCGCCGGCGATTGAACGATTGATAGACGTCATCGAAACGGTCGTTGCGGGGGGGACGGCGGTCCTCCTAGTCGAACAAAACCTTGGTGTTGCTTTCGAGGTGGCGAGCTCGGCGGCGCTCATCACCGATGGCCACGTTCGCTGCTCGGGGACGGTCGAAGAACTCCGCGAGCGAGAGCAACTGCTGACCGAGACGGTCGGGATTGGGTCCGGATGGTAAGAGCGATCAAACGAGCGCTGCGAGCGAAGTTGGAACGCCGCCGGTCGCGTACCCAGATACACGTCCGTCGGGCCGAAGTCGATAGACCAGGGCTGGTTGGTAACCCACGTCGGGCGTGTCTCTGTGAAGCGCGGCCCACTCGTCGTCACGAAAGGAACTACAGTCGACAAACAAGAGCGCATCCGGGTGGGACCGCAACTGGTCGCTCGTCTTCGACGCGACAGTCTCCCGAACGGCTGCAGCGGGAGTCCCAGCCTGTCGTCGGCCAGGCGCTTCGGGCCGGGTTACCTCGACCAAAAGGTCGCGGTTGTCCGGCGTCCCTGCTGCATAGTCGAGAGCGTGTCCCGACGACAGTTCGATCTCTGGTCGGTAAGAAAAGCCAGCATCTTCCAACAGTTTGGCTGCATTGAATTCCGCCATCGTCGCCCGCATTCGGACGAGATCCATCGCCTGACTCGTCCCGAGTTTGGCGGCCATGGTGTATCGATGATCGTCCAGATCCGTCCTGCGAAGCAGGCTCTCGTAAAAGGCAAGGCCCGCCTCGCGATCCGCGTCCGGAAACCCGGCCGCGTGATCTCTGAAAAACGTGCGCGTCGTCTCGCGTCCGTCCTTCGAGAACAAAACCGGAAGGAAATACCAAGACACGTACGGATATGCGTCGAGCCAGGGTGCCTCGTCCGCCAGCGTCGACAGGAGTTCTCGTTGGGCCCACCGTGCAACCGGATAGGGCGCCTCATCGAACGTCACTTTGTCCGTCTGCCAGAGCACTTCGGGGGTTTCGGTGTTTCCGAGCCAGTACGCGCACTCGTCACTCCAGGCGAGGAGGGCAAGGTCGCCGTTGTCCATTTCGAGGCGAACTGCCTCATATTCCGGGGGCGGCGAAAGACGGGGACCGTCGACACTGGCACCGAACCGTTGGTCGAGCGGCTGGTGAAGCCGTTGTTCGACCCGGTCGCGGTGCCAGGTTTCAGGCGAACGACGGAATCTGATCGGTCCTGCCACGCTGGTAAGTAGGTACCCTGGCCGTTAGAGGGTTCCGCCCCCGTCAGTCCGTTAGCCCGCAGTTCTGCGATAGATCAACCCACGGGGACGGTGCTCCTCACGCCGTTCTGTTGGGTGTCAATCAGCCGTTGTAACGACCGTTACAATTATGGTTACCACCGGGCAAGCATGAGTGTGGTAAGCAATGTCGATGGGCGCATACGACGAAGAGGAGCATGAACGTCGCGAGCGAAAGAACGCCGAAGTCGACGCGGATTTCGACGACGATCGGAGCGAATATCGGGGGAGCGTAGAGTACGATTCCGGCGAATCGACCGAGGATCTCCTCAACCAGTTTAAAGAGATCAAATCCAGCTGAGTTCTGCTGATCAGGCAGGCACGACAGATTGGTACGGGGTCCTCTCGCTCACAGCCGAAGTTGCAGAGAAATCTGGTTACTGATCTCGGCCCGCGTAGCGAGGAGCCCATTTATACCCGTTCGAGCCCTCAATGGACCATGGCTACCGACACCTGCGATGGGTGTGACAAGGAGGTGTCGATCGCTGGAGGCCTGGCGAACCTCTGGACGTTCGATCACGACTCGACGGGCGGTATCGTTCTCGAACTCGCCGACGAGACGGAACATTTCCTCTGTTACGAGTGTATCGACCGACTACCCGACGACGAAGCGGTGACTGCTGAAGACGTAGCCACGCTATGATGCGGTGAGGGAGGGAAGCGGCGGTCGGCATTTACGGTTGTAGCCAGCTTTCATCCACGTCGGACGTTCGGAAAACCTGCCCCCGAGCAACGGTTTGGGGGAGCTATAACGCCAGTGCGGCACCGTAGACGATCGTGGTAGAGCTACCGAACACGTTCAACGCTG
>CAZKGF010000176.1:0-2277 GCA_964552115.1 uncultured Halobacteriales archaeon | reverse complement strand
GGGTGGACGGTCGGCGTCTTCTTTGGCTTTGATTCCAGCCGTCGTCGACGCGCAACCGGAAAAAACAGCACCCGAGCAACGGAACAGAGGATGTCACAACGCCAGTGCGGCGCCGTAGACGATCGAAGACCCCACCATCAGCAAGACAAGGACGATGGCGAGTATTTGCTGGCGGTCCATATTACCACTAGGGAATGGTGGATGTTTAGCTTCTGTGGTCAGGCTGGTCGATACCGTCGGGAGTGATGACGGGAAAAATATGGGTCTGTAGGTCACGCGTTCGACGTGCCCACGTGTTTGCGGTTCCCAACGTCGGGAACGTCAGATCACATCAGTGCGCCGGGTGAGTCTGAAGGGCGCTCCCTGGCCTTCCTACGCAAGAGTCGCGTCGGCGACGACGTGATCGACGCCTTCACTGTAGCTTTTGACCGTTCGCGTCGTCACGGTTTCGATAGTCCGCCCGGCCTCGGTGGCTGCTGACTGTATGCGCTCGATAGGTCGGTCAGGGACGAGCTGTTTGGGCGTTACCTCGTGGTGATGCAGCGTGCCGTGCGAGCAGAGTCTGGCAATCGCTGTCGGGAGATAGTCATGGGCGTCGTAATGCCCGAGTACGATGCGTTCGAACGAGTCTGGCATCGCTTCGAGGACGTCATCACAGTCGGCGCGATAGGCCTGAACTCGATCCGTCACACCGTTTCTGACGACATTTTCGAGTAGATACTCGAAGGCCGTCGGATTCCGCTCGATGGCCGTGACAGTGGCACCAGAACGGGCCATAGGGAGCGTAAAGTAGCCGATGCCGGCAAACATGTCGAGGACCGCCTCCCCACTCGAAACGATCTCGCCCATTCGAGTTCGTTCGGCCTTATTGCCCGGTGAAAACATGAGTTCGGAAAGATCCAGTGCATATTCGGTTCCGTGCTCTGTATGGACTGTCTCGGTATCGCCTTCGCCCACGATTACCTCGATATCGGGTTCGCGGTGGGGACCCGAGATGCCATGGCGGGCACAAACGGTGTCTGCGCCGCCATGCAACGCCAATAACGCTTCTCCCAACTCGGTGGGCCGCGGAACATCTTCGATGTCGACGAGGATGACCGTGCCAATCTGTGCCCACGAACTCGGTGCGCGGTCGCGCTCAGCCGCCGTCCACCCACGCTCGCGGAGGTGTGAATCGAGGGTCGGCCGTGGTCGAGGGTCTGTATCTCGAATCACCTCCCGGACTGTTGTGTGGGCAGGTGGGGCTGTCACCGGGATTGCTACCGCATCGTCACCCAATGGATGAACGCTTCGCTGATCGTCGTAGACCCCCTCGTTCCGGAGTGACCCGATCGTCGCCTCAGCTCGGGTCTGTTCGACGACGGCAGCGAGATCGGGAGCCGACATAGCCACTGTCAGGGTTCACGAAGGCTTAGCTTCTGTGATGAGCGAGCCGAAACTCAGTCGGAGTAACCGGGGGACCGGAGACGGAACCGGCACAGGTGATATTTACTCGACCTGCTTGAACGGGAGCGAGACTGATGAGACGAATCTACCCATGCGCAGAGGGCCTGCCGGTCGAGAATCGGTGTCGGGAGGGGTCGAGGCCCGGGGGCCAAATTGGTTCCCCGTCGTCAGTGTGCGTGCACGTGGGTACGGAGTCTGGGCCCCGTGAAGTACGCGTCCATCACCTGGCCCACCCAACTCCGACAAGTCGGTACTGGGGCACGATCGAGCGTGACTATCGGTGTTCGACTGTCGACAACGGGTGGCCCGAACCACGCGCGGAGGCGGCGGCCGTCGCCCTCTTCGATCCATCGTCGCTCCCCTCAGTGGGATTCGATCACGAACAGATCCTCCGGGACGCTCTCACCGCGCCTGAGACGATCCGTTAGTCTTCGGCTGGTGCCGCCTGAGACGGCAGCACGTGCAAGCCTGCCCGACTCTTCAGGACTGTGACTTCCTCGGCTGCTGGATCCAGATACGACGGGCGGGGGATCGTCCGAGGTTGGTAGGTCTCCGGGTCGAGTATCTGGACGGCGTGGTCGTCCTCGACGGCGACGAGTGTTGCGTCTTCCCCGTCTTCGCGATGCCCGAGGCGTCGTGCTTCGGGCGCGTCGCCTTCCTCGTAGTCGGCTTCGTATTGTTCCCCGGTCGACAGGCGTGTTCCCTTGAGATTGCCCTTGACGCTTCTGACGAGAATTGGCCCGTCCCCGTCCTCGGGATCGATGACCTCGCCCGGCTGGTACGGCGGCAATCTGACCGCGTAAGTGAGCCGGTAGACTTCGTTTCCGTCCT
>CAZKGF010000175.1:0-5016 GCA_964552115.1 uncultured Halobacteriales archaeon | reverse complement strand
TGCCGTCCCACCGACCGCCCCGTTGGAACGGTTTCTTGTTCGGCCAGAGTCCGCCGACGATGATCGGGATTCGAGGCTCCTGCACCGGCGTGGGGCGGAGCACGGCCTCCTCGACCGTGTAATATTCGCCATCATAACTAAACGGATCGCCGGTCCAGAGCCCGGTGATGACGTCGAGCGCTTCGTCGTAGCGCTGTCCGATCTTCTTCGGCTCCCACGACTCGCCGAACGTCGTGTAGTCGAACGCCCGGCCGAGGCCCGCCCCGAGGATAACTCGCCCGTTTGAGAGCCGATCCAGTGTGGCGAGGTCCCGGGCGAGCTGCCAGGGCTGGCGACGGGGAACGGGCGTGATCCAGCTCCCAAGTTTGATCTCGTCGGTTCGAGCGGCGATCCCGGAGTGAGTCATCCACGGGTCGGGGAAAGGCGGGTGTCCGTCCTCTCCACCCATGGCGAGATGGTCTGCGAGAAAGACCCCGTCCCAGCCCGCCTCCTCGGCGGCGACCCCGTACTCGACGAGCCGTTCGGTGTCGCCCTCGACCTCCCAGTTCGGGAGGACGATACCGTGGTTCAGCCCGTCTGATGCAGACATAGGGGCAGCTGACTCAGGGTCATTACAAATAGTTGGCCGATTGCTGGATTCACGTATGGTCAGGAAATTCTCACAGACTTCCAACGGATTCCCTGGCCAATCCATCCTGTAGGTAACATTTTTTGAGAACCGATAGCTGTCAGTACATATGGCGTCTGAAAACACGGAACCCGAGAAATTGCTGGAGCGGCTATTCGACGCCTTTGAGCACGAGCGTTGGGAAGAGTATCCAGAGATACTTGCGGATGACATCGTGGCTCACGAGAACGGCGAAGAGATTCGTGGGCTGGAAGAACAACTCGAATTCGAAAAGAACTTCAAGCAGTCAAATCCCGGTGCAGCGGTCCAGGTCAAGGAAATGGTTACCTCCGGAAATACGGTGTTCTCCCGTGGCGTAGCACCTGGTGGCGGGACCCATCTCCTCTGTGCCCACGTGGAGGATGGGAAGATCGTTGAGTTTTGGGTACTGTCCGAGTAACTGAAGCTGCCAGTAATCTTCCGGTGTATGAGAGACTCGCGCGTTAGGTACAGTGCGATAATCGTGTCAGATCCTGAGGTACAACCGGTCGCAGTATTCAGAGCATGTGTGCACCAAATACATAGCAGGATCGGATCCATTCGAACGGCCCCGAACTGGTATTAGCAACCCGTTCGAGAATCGCCAACAATGATGAGCCGCCGTGGGGGAGACCGATGGCCGAACTGACGTTCGAGCCACCAGGACCTGGGACGTGGCGGCTCGATTCAAGCCATTATCCACGTCCAGCGTCTCGGTACAAGCAGGAACTGCTCAATGAGGCGATGGACGCGGGTTCGACCGCGGGGGCCTCCCGGTATGGCGTCCTCGTTGACCGGAGGACCGAGATTGTCAATGGGTATCCGTATGCTACTCAAAAGCCGGTCGAAGGGGCCACTGACCCCCGTTCGATGGCCGAGTTGGATGACGAGGAAACCGAATACCACTGCCGCGTTGAAGCCGCAGCGAAGGCGTTCGAAACCAAGCGATGGCGGTCCGAACTGGAGCGCTGGGACTCCGAATGGAAACCCGATATTCGTTCTACACAGCGGTCCCTCCAAGAGGTGTCACTGGAGGACTTAGACGACGAAGCCCTCATCGACCACATCGAACGCTGCCGGGAGGCATACATCGACCTCGGCATCCTGAACTTTCGGATCTTGTTCGCGCATATCGTGCCGCTCGGAGACTTTTTCGCGTTCGCCCAGGCTCACACAAATCAATCAGTTGCCGAATTGGTTGGCTTGATGGATGGCGCTTCACCAGATTCTACGGGGTCACTGGACGAACTTCAACGGCTCACCACAGCCATCGAATCAGAAGCAGAAGCCAGGGAGTTGCTGTTCTCCGATGCGGCACCTGGTAACATCCTTCAGGGGCTCAGAACCCATGGAGGAGCTGTCGAAGAGGCAGTCGAATCTTGGCTCGATACCGTTGGGTATCGAGTCGTGTCTGGATTCGATCTCTCCGATGAGTATGCCCTCGAACAACCAGAGACACTCATCAACACGCTCCGGACGGCGGTCGAGTCTGGGGTCGAGCGCGACTCAACTGAGGCACTGCCCGCGAATCTCGAAGAAGTCCGTGAGGAGGTCCCAGAGGATCAGCGCCAGGCGTTCGACGAGCGCTTCGAGGAAGCAAGGCGAACCTGTCCCATTCGTGATGAACGGGCTTTGCTGACGCAATCTACCTTAGGTCAGCTCCGACGTGCGCTCAAGGAAGCCGGGCGTCGACTGGCAAACCGAGGCCGGCTCCGAGACCCCGAACACGTCGTTGATTTAGAACACGAGGAACTCGTGTCTGCAATGCGTGGTGGCCCAGCCCCGGGGCCAGCTGAAGTTGCTACCCATGCCCGCTATCGCCAGACCCACGAGGCATCAGAGGCACCGGCCGAAATCGGTGGTGAGCCGATTGATCCGGTTCCGATAGACAAACTGCCGGGTCCTGCAGCGCGGGCGTTGCGGGCAGTCAGGGCCTTCGGATCCGCAAACGCGTTCGAGTCGCCATCATCAACCGAGGAAGACGCCGTCGAGGGGCTTGCGGCGAGTCCGGGCCGCTTCGAGGGGCAAGCTCGCTTTATATCTGACCCTGAGGACTTCTCTGAGATACAGGAGGGGGAGATCCTCGTCGCCGAAATGACCACTCCCGCCTTCAACGTCGTCCTTCCCATGCTTGGCGCGGTCGTCACGGATAAGGGCGGGATGCTCTCGCATCCGGCAATTGTCGCCCGAGAGTTCGACATTCCGGGAGTGGTCGGCTGTGAGAACGCCACGGATCGAATCCACACCGGTGACCGAATCATCGTTGATGGAAACGAGGGAACCGTCCGATTCGCCAACGACCGACAGTAACGAAGTTTCGTCAAACTAGCTCTGTAACCCAGTCAACTCCGTCCCTCCATGCGAGACTCGCGCGTTCAGTCTCGCACGGACGAGTTTCTATTTTCCTGGTACCCATTATGGAATTTTAGCGCAGCTACAAATTAGTGGTTTACTTACACATCCTAATTGACGTTCCACAAGGACCAAGGTCATGATTGATTCCCGAGCGTTTAACTAACCGAACTAGATACGTCGACATGAATGAACCGACGACGGTTTCTCACCACGCTAACCGCGGTCGGATTTACCGGACTCGCCGGGTGCAACAGCGGTGACGAAACAACACCCACGAAGACACGGATAACAGGTACGCCCACGGAAATCGACTCGCCGACCCCGACTGAAACCGAGGAACCCACCCCGACGCCGCGTGAGAGTCCCGACACGATATTCGTCAGCCCGGACGGTGACAAGGGCAATCCCGGGACCGAAAGTGCACCGTTGAACTCGATTCGACACGCTGTCGGAGAAGCCGAGCCCGGCCAAACCGTATACGTTCAACCCGGCGAGTACTTCGAATTCGTGCCCTTCAACGAACCAGGTGAACCCGATGCCCCGATAACACTAACCGGGCCGCCAGAAGCGGTACTGAAACCACCGAAAGAAATCGATCACTCAGTGATCGCCGTCGGAGCAAGCCACATCCACATCACAGGCCTCACGATTACCGGGCTCTACAACCCTGACGCTCCGAAAGACCCAACATCGTACCACAACGGCAAACTCATCGATCTCAACACGTTTGCGGAAACCCTCGATGATTACATCGAAGGCCTGGTAATCTCACCGCACAGGATCGGTGGCGTGGGACAGTCGCTCATCAACACGCAACTCATCAAAAACTGCGAACTCGGCGGGTTCAGAGTCATCGGCTCCGCCGGCACCGATTGGATACTTGATGAATCGGAGGGACACAACGGCGAAATCATCTACCTTGGTACCGCTCCTGGAAACACCTACCGCAAGAACTGGGACGGATACGACCAAACGCGAAACATCCGCGTCCACCACATCGACAACTCAGAAGGCCACCCGCATTCCGAACTCGTAGACTGCAAAGCCGGCACCCGGAACATCACCATCGAATACTGTACCGACGGCGGAGGAGCACAAGAACACGAAGGCGGGAAACAACCATCAATCCGTTTGGATGGGCACCGTACTACCGTCAGATGGTGCCGCATCCAGGGTTCAGAAGGTCCCGCAATCCACATCGGCCCGCAACACCTCCGCAGAGAAAACGGTAGCTGGCTCGCCGAGCCAGAAACCGAACTCGAACGGGAAATGGGGACCGAACACGCCATCTACGGGAATGCTCTCAACGGCTACAGTATCGGTGCCGTAGACTACTTCCACGAACGCAAACGACCCGAACGAGACACCAACCCGACTCCTGAAGACCAACGCCATGTCTGCGGCAACGAGTTCGACGGCGAGCCCGGAATCGGAACGCCAGGTGAACCCTGCGACGACGTTCCTCAAACCGAGGAAATCGGGCATCTCGGCGGTAACAGCCCCTGGGCCTGAGTAACCGGTAATTCGATTTCTGCTGGTACCCAAGCGAACTCCAAGGACTTCCGCCTCCGATTTATGTTTCTGGTGATCGGAGCAATGTTGTATATCGTCTGGCGACTATCGAACTTCGTCCTTCGAGACGAGGTGGACGTTCATCTCGGTAACGATCCCCCTATCCCGGCCGGAGAGATCATCGAGCTTGTTGCCGTGTTCCTGTTCGACCCTGGCGGGATACGAGTAGCAGCCTGAGACCGCAATTTTCTTGACCTGCAGGACTCTTCAGCCACCCTCACATTTTCCTGAAATCGACCCTCCTCCCCAGTGATCACGTTGATCTCCCCGTGAATTCGCCGTCTGAAGTGATTTAGGCGTTGTTTCAGCTCGCGGAGTGATTTCTCCACGGCATTCACCGTATGTTCTCAGCCAAAACTCCATAATGGGTGGTAGGAACGCTGTGACCGACTCAGAGCATCAGTGCCTCACTGGGATTTCAACCACTGATTAGGGTATCGAGA
>CAZKGF010000174.1:0-5043 GCA_964552115.1 uncultured Halobacteriales archaeon | reverse complement strand
TGTCGCTCTCGACGGTGATCGTCGCCATCAACGCGCAGTTCCTCCGCCGAGTGGACCTCGACCTCCCATCGCTTCCGGGGGTGTCGACGGCCGGGAGCGGCTGAAACCGAGACGGCGACGAGAGCAGCGGCGTCGGGGCCGCCTCGAAACCCGTTCGTTTCAGAGGAAGCCGGTTTCGGACAGCGCCGCGGCGACCTCCTCGATCAGCGCGGCGTGCTCGCCCGGTTCGAGGTCCTGATACATCGTGTTCACGGCCACGTAGTCCGCCCCGAGGTCCCGCCACGCCTGGGCCTGTTCGATCCACGCGTCCGGCTCGCCGGGTTCGACGAGCGCCAGTCCGTGGAGCCCGATCTCGTCGGGATCCCGGCCTTCGGCCCTCGCGTACTCGGCGATCTCCGCGACGTGTTCCTCGGCGTCGGCATCCGGTTCCATCATCGGTATCCACCCGTCACCCAGCCGCGCAGTCCGGCGCTTGACGGCGTCGGCCATGCCGCCGAACCAGATCGGAATCGGTTGCTGGACCGGTCGTGGGTTGAGTCCCACCTCCGGAAGTCGGTGAAACTCGCCCTCGAACTCGACGACGTGTTCCGTCCAGAGCCGCCGGAGCACCTCGATTTGCTCCTCGATGCGGGCCGCACGGGTTTCGAAGTCCGTTCCGAGCGACCGGTACTCGTACGGGTTCCATCCGTTTGCCACGCCGAGACGCAGATTGCCGCCCGAGAACAGATCCACCTGGGCGGCCTGTTTGGCGACGAGGGCAGTCTGGCGCTGGGGCAGGATCAAAATCCCGGTGACGTACGACAGGTCGTCGGTGTGTGCCGCGAGGTAGGCGAAGGTGGTCAGCGGTTCGTGGAACTGGTCGTCGTTGTCGTAGGGCCCGTCCCAGTCGTCCCAGCCTGGGTTCACGCCCAGGACGTGATCGTAGGCGAGCAGATGTTCGAAGCCCGCCGCTTCGGTCCGGGTGGCGAAGTCGGCGAGTGTGTCCGGGTCGCTTCCGATCTCGTGTTGGGGGAGCACCGTCCCGATGTCCATGCGACGGGCACGGGCCGACGACCCTTCAAGCTCCCCCGCCGTGGATCCGGCTTCGGTGGGCCTACCATCGGAAGAACGCACCTCTCTACGGTCCCCGGACTCCGTTCAGGTCGTCGTGGCGGTCGTGCGGACGTTTCGACGAGTTGAGGATCGACGTCAGTTCGCGTCCACGTCGTCGAGGATCATGCGCTGAAACGCGAGGAGGATGCGCTTCATTCCATCGTCGGATAGCCGGGTATGCTGGCCGGCGACGTCGTTCCCGTCCACGTTGAACGTTCCCCACGGCGTAATGACCGAGTCGTGCGTGAGCGGTGGTTCACCGGGCTGCGTTTGGTCTTTCGGCAGTGGGACGGTCCAGTCGTGTGACGCATACCGGCCAGTGGAGTCCTTCGTAATCGTGACGATCGAGTAGATACGGCCAACATTGGGATGATTCGGCGTTTTCATCCCGTCGATTACGACGCCTGACCGGGTGCCGGAGGACCTGTACGGATCGTACGTGAGGTTGATCACGTCCCGCTGTTGCAGCGCAATCATACGATCGACACTCGACTCGGGTGGAAGATTCTCCGGTGATCGTATATTGTTTCAGGGAACCGATCCCATCAACTATCGGATGGCTCGTCGTCCATCTCAGTCAACTCGGCATCGACCTCGGCATCGGAAAGCGAGGTAGCCTCGGTGTCGGTAGTTCCGTTAGCGAGGGTTTCCCTGTCGGCAGCGGCAGTCTTCTGGGCCAGGTCTCGCTGGTGAGCGCTCCCGAGGGCGCGTCGGACTGCAGCGGCGGTTTCGTCGTCTTGCGGGAGGTAGTAGTACCCGTTCTCGGTGTTTGCGGCACCCATCTCCGCGAGTCGTCGACAAACGGTCGGGGCGTTGTCCGCCGGGATATCGGCACGAGTTGCGATCTCCTTCGGCTGGAAGGCTGTGTCGGGGTTCGCCACGAGCACGCGGAGCGCCGCTTCCTTCTGCGTCCCCGGGGAGATCGTGAACCCCGCCTCCGCCTGTGCTTCGAGGTCGCTGATCTGCATGGGCATCGTTATTCTGTGTTGTCTTATGTTGGTGAATGTCCTAAATTGTTGGCACCGCAGGGGACTACCCCGTTTGGGACGAGAAATATCCGGTGGGAGTATCTGGTGACAGTGGGAGAGTTGCGTCTCTTCGATAATCGTCACCGGCAGCACTGGAACTGCTCGAGTATCTCGTAGTTAGGATGATTATTGGGTGTCGAGGAGGCCGGTATGCCCAATAACATCCGTATCGTAGCTCTACACCCCTCACCCTCGATTTCACAGGAACAATGCCACACCGGAGTAACCATATCGTCGGATTTCTGCTCGCTGTCGGGTCTGTCTACGGGCTTCACTTCTTGGCCCCCGACACTTCGGTGTACTACCTCGGCGCCGTCGGTGTTCTTGCCTACTTCGCCGGCGTCGTGATAGACGCCTGGATTCGGATTACGGTGTATTGGGTACGGCGAGGGACACGCGGGAGAAAAACCTGGAAGTGCAAGGGCTGTGGGAGGCGGATTTATCGGATATCGGGAGATTGGATACTGGAGTGCAAGTCCTGTGGTTGGAAGCCTGGATTTCCAGTCCTTCGCTGGTTCTGGCACTCTGTCCCGATTGTCGAAGCTCGACGTCGAGGCTTGTTCGGTGGTGCAGTTCGGACGGGCATCGCTGCCACGGTGCTGGTCGGGGTTCTACTGGTGCCCGTCGCAGCGTCGATGTGCAACTCGCCGGATGGCTGCCCGCAAATCGTCGAGTCTGTCTCGGATACTGTCGAGGGTATTGAAGCCGATACGGGCTCAGACCCATCGACCGGCGCGGGACATACCTCCACGGCTGCCAGTACTCCGGTCCGGACAGAATCCTCGACGACCACGCCTCG
The DNA here is from genome assembly GCA_964552115.1 of uncultured Halobacteriales archaeon. Lineage (GTDB taxonomy): Archaea > Halobacteriota > Halobacteria > Halobacteriales > Haloarculaceae > CAZKGF01. The sequence goes on along the minus strand of CAZKGF010000174.1, from coordinate 2,124 downwards.
CGACCAGACGCTCACAGCGGGAGAAATTGAACGAGAGATCCACCGGTACGTAAACCGGGAGCGAGAGGAACGGGGGCTGTCACGAATGACATTTGACCCCGATCTCGCGGAGATCGCACGCTCTCACAGCCAGGATATGGCAACCACCAGATATTTCTCGCACACTTCTCCCGACGGCGAAACGATGGAGGACCGCTACGACCGATTTGGGTACGACTGTCGTGTACAGGTCTCGGGGAACAGGTACATGACAGGTGCCGAGAACATTGCCTACACCTACGCCGACCAGCCTGTAATGCGCGACTCGGGAAGTTCAGTTGACTATCTCGGCAACGAGACGCGAATCGCCCAGGGACTCGTTCATCAGTGGATGAATTCACAGGGTCACCGTGAGAACATTCTTCGACCCCACTGGAACGCTGAGGGGATTGGTGTCGCAATAGTAGAAACTGCCGAGGGGACGCGGGTATACGCCACGCAGAATTTCTGTTAGAACTGTCCTGCGGCCGTGTTAAGAGGACTTTCATATTCCGACCTTCCGAATTGGAGACGTTACCGTGTAGATGAATCTTGAGGTAATCATAAATGCAAGGTCGTGAACGCCGTCCAATTCAAGCACTAGAGATACATAAGATCACCCAGCGCGTCTGCTGAAATTTCGGAAGATTATGGGGAATTGTATGCTGAATACAGTGGGTTTTTGCGTGTAAATTCAATCCCGAAGTATATTAGTCTGATCTATGGAATATTTCTATGGTTCAGTGTCCGGAGTGCGGAGCAGAGAACAGTGATGGAGCCTACTATTGTAACAAATGTGGGACAGACTTGACAGCCACCGGTGGTCAACAGGCAGGCGGCGCAGCCGCCGGTGGTCAGCAGGCAGGCGGCGCAGAACAACAGCACCCGAGTGAGACGGGCAGACGGCAACCCCAGGGCAGGCGACAGGAGCAGGGCAGAGGGCAGCGGCAAGCGGGCGGTGGTGGGTCGGGTCAGCCGGCTGGTGCTTCCGGTGCTGGCAGGCCAACGGATCAGAGTCGACGAAACATCCTATTGGCGAGTGGCGCGGTCGTCGCGGCTGCTGCCGGTGGCTGGTACTTCTTTATCAGTGACAGCGGTAGTGGTGGCGATGACGAAGAGGAAATCAGGGCCGTCATCCAGATGCAATACGAGGCGTTCGAAAACGGTGATATTGACCGATATATGGAGACGATACACCCAGAATCTCCAATGTACGACAACACACAGAGACAGCTTGAATCGATTTTTGAGCAGATTTCACCGGAGATATTGACAGTCGATTTGACCATCGAATCGATCGAGATGCTCAGTGAGGAGCGAGCAGAGGCCGAAGTCGTGCAAACCACCCGCGCGGACAGTCCGGACTTTCGGGACAACCGCATCACACAGGTACTGGGAATGCGAACATATCAAGGAGAGTGGCTATTCTACAACAGTACGATTATTGACACCGAATATCTGGAGTAAGGCCTGACCGAACATCCCTGAGGGTTATCAATTGGTATGTGTCCGTTACAGGCGCTCTTCGGACCGTTGTGAGATACGCGCGCAGTATGCAGCATGCCTCCTCACACCGATCACCGATCGATCATATCCTGGACCGACCCCTTGGTACCAAGCCGATAGGCACCGCCCCTCCGAAATGAGTTCGTTTCCAGGGAATGGGTTCACGAATGTTATCCACCAAGTGGCTAGTCGGCCTGGTGGCACTGCCTGACAGCGAGCCGTGGGGTGACAGGGAGGCTGTGAATCTCTACCCCAATTCGTGACCCGACCGGAGAACCCAAACTTCGTCAGGAGGTAGCTTGGGGTTCTCGGGGAAAATCTTTCATGGCTGGACAAACCAGGTGGGCAGGGAATGAAGCGACGCAGACTTCTGGCACACGCTTCGGTTCTGGGTGGACTGGGGCTCGCCGGGTGCTCGGGTGGCGGTGACGACGCCGAAGAGACCCCCACCGACGAGACGACGACCGCACCGACAACCACGGCCGAGCAACCCACAGAGGCCCCGACGACGGAGCCGCCGGCCACGACCACGGAGGCGCCGACGACCGTCGCGGGCCCGCCCAGCGCCGACGTCACCATAACGATCGAGGACAACTCCTT
>CAZKGF010000173.1:0-5085 GCA_964552115.1 uncultured Halobacteriales archaeon | reverse complement strand
TAGCGCCCCCACACCGGCGCCAAATAGGTGGGTTGTCCGGGCCACACCCGACCCCACCACCGTAGGCCCACCGAACCTGCCCGAGAGGACCTCGAATGTTCCCAATGCGAGATAGGCCAAGACGATCGGCATGAAGCCGTTGGCAATCCGATCGAGTGTGGCCCGATCTACATTCGCCTCGCTCGTCCCGGTTTCGCCGCCGAGCGGGTTATCCGCGATCGTGGCTCCCATCGCGGCTAGAAACACGGCGACGCCGGCGGCCCACAGAATCGCCCCAATATCACCGGCTATCGCCGGGATGTCGTCGATCCACACTGCAGCCAATCCAATGACACCGCCGACGTGCAACGGTAACTGGACAGCCGGGGCGTATGGCCAGCGGAGGGTCCGATCGAAGTAGGACGGAAGGAGTGAGTAGGCCTTGCCGAAGATTACGGTGAGCACGAATCCCTGGAGGCCGAGGACGACGATCGTCCGATGGGACAGACCACCGACGCCGGCAAGGCCGGTTGTCACGAGAAACAGGCCACCTGCCAGAAGGAACCGCCGCCCCCAACGGGAGACGATGGCACTCGACATGTGTGAGGCGAGTGTGTGCGTCGGGGAAACGTTACTGGTCCTGAAGAGTGATCACTCTCGCCACCGCGTGTCTGCGAGTGTCCGTTGGACTGCTTCCTCGCCGACCGCTTCTGCGAGGGTGTGATACCCGGCCCGTTCTCGGCTCTCTCCTGCCTCTGCCACCAAGCGGGTGACGATGAACTCTGGTGTCGACCGGCCGACCGTCTCGAAGCGGGGTTGATAGTCGACTTCGAGATCGAGATCGGGCGTCAGTCCCTCAGCAAAGATGCCGTCTGTCCGCGCGGCTTCGGGCAGTGGCGCGAGATCATCGGCGAGATGGGTCACGAATACACCCAGTGCGGGTTCGTTGACTGTCAATTCGACCAGGCCATGCAGGAGATCTGCCGCACTCCCAGGCTCCGTGATCGCTTCGAATTCGTCGACGAGCATCACCGTTCGTCCATCGGCTGTCAGTGGTGGAACGACCGATCGAAGCGTCGACTCGAGCACACCCGCGTTGAAACTGGCGTGTCGGCGGTGAAACACGACAGCATCCGCCGGCGAGAGTTCTGCCGCGGCCGCCGGCACTGGGAGTCCCATTTGACCGAGAATTTGAATCACACCCAGCGTTTCCAATAGCGTCGTCTTTCCACCGCTATTCGCTCCGGTTAAGACTGCGACCCGATCGCCGGTGGGAGGAGAGACGGCGGAGGCAACGGCAAGTTCGTGGTCGCCGATGGCGTACGTGATGGGTTGAACCGTCTCTCCAGCAGCCTCGAGAAACGGATTCCGGGCATCGACCATGCCTAACACCGATCGATCGGTCGTATACGTGGGCGCGACGAGGTCGAAATCGACGGCGAATCGGGCGACTGAGAGATACAGGGAGAGGTCGTCGAGGGCTGTCCGTGCCGCGTCAATTGCTGGGCGCGCAGCGTCCAGATCTGCCTCGAATTCGGCCTCGACCGTTTCGGCCCGGTTGGCGGTTTTCGAGCGGCGTTCTTCGGCGAGCGAGCGGAGGGTTTGGGTGACGAATTCTGTCGCGTCAGCAGCGTCTGGGGGCATCGCATCCTGGACAGTGGCCACGTCGATTCCGGTTTCGCTTGCAACGTGTCGACCAAGTGTCTCCCTGAGGTCGTCGGGCCCGGTGGCCTCTCCCGTGATCGCCTGCAACGTTTCGGACGGAGCGGCTGCGAGATCCTCGACCTTCCCAAGCTGCTGTGTAAGTTCCATGAGCCGTTCGTCCGCCGACTCGGGGCCGTCCTCGGAATGGAGGCCGGCCAATGCACTCTCAGCGACGGTTAAAGCGGCGACATCCAGATCGGAAAGCGGATCGAAAATCTCTCCCTGCAGCTCTAATTCGGCGAGGGCGAGTACCGTCCGTACCACGGCTCGATCACCCTCTAAATCGCTTCCGTCACGAAACGCGTCGAGAACCCGAGTTTGATCGCGTTCATCCAGTGCGGTCCACCCACGGCGGGCAGTCAGTATGTGCTCGAGACGAGCCTCCATCTCCGAAACTGATTCTAGGGGTGTCAACAGGCGGATGCGGTCGGCTGCAGCTGGTGAAACGGCATATTCGGCCAGCAGGGAGAGGATGTCTTTATACACCGTTCTCGCGTCCGGCGTCGCTAAGAGATCCATCCCCGCCTTACCGTGTGCGTGACGAAGAATGCGCGTTGCCCGGCCACGCGCTAGCCCAGCCGAAGTAAGGGCCCTGATGTCGCCCGCTTCGATCGCCTGGATTGCCGGCCCTTCCCCGAGCTCGTCGGCCAGGAGAGTGCTGGTCTTTGGGCCGATCCCCCAGTAGTCTTCCAACCGCATTGGGGAGCACTGTGATCGCCCCCGATGTAAGGGTTTGTAGGCTCGAACTCGCCAGGGTTACCAGAACGATCGTGTTCGTGCGTACTCCCGTTCGCGCGAAAGGATATCTCGATAGAACTCGTCTTCGTCCTCCCTGAGATTGTTGATAATCCGGGCGGCATTGTGTGGACCGACCCCCCGGGCTGCGAGCGCGATGACGGCCTGCTTTCCGTGACTCTGGACGAGGCTAGCCGATCGATACGCCCGCTCGGTCAGCTTCTCTTCCTCATCGTCTTTGTCCGCGGTTTTGACCGCACTGACCGCATCTTCGTCCCATGGATTGAGGGCCGCGATACGAGTCGATCCACAGGATGGACATTCGGGTTGCTCTCGGACGCGTTTGACGTGGCGCCGAGTCTTCCAGTCCTGACAGTGGAGGCAAAACAGGATAACCCGGTCATTCATGATTCGTTCTTTGACGGTATTGATCACCGATGCATCCGCGTTTTCCGGAGTGAGTAATTCCGCGCCCGACGAGCGGCCCCCTGTCCCCAGGGGGGTGAGCTCACCAGTCGTTTCCACCGTGAGATCGCCCGATTGGATCGCCGCTAACACGTCCGCAGCGTCCTCGACGGCCAGTTCTTCGTGGAGCACTTCCCGGACCGCTTCGTCATAGACGGGCGTCTCGACCAGTGCCTCCAGGAGGCGACTCTGTCCAAACCGAGTGCCACCGGTCCCTTTCCAGCGTTTGAGAGCACCGAATTTGGTGGCCACCTGGGCGAGTTTGAACTGGAGGGCATCAGCGTTCTTCAAACTCAATTCGATGAGTCCGCCGACGTGATCTGGATCGGTCTCCTGCAGGATAGCCACGACGTCGCTTGCAGTCACACTTCCAGGGACATCGAGTTCGATTCGGTAGGGGTCGACCTCCATGCCGACCGTCGAACCGGCCTGCTGGCCAAGCAGTGCCGAGAGTAAGCGCCCCAGGGTTTCGTTGATTTGATGGCCAAAACAGCTGTTGACCACGATCGATCCGTGGGTGAATTCGACGAGCAGTTCATCGTCTGTCGGAATCGGGTGATCCTCGTCGACTTGGGTGGCGACTCGATCGAGTGCGGTCTCGGCCGTTTCCCTCCCAACGGCATACCGCGTCGCGACGTCGTCCGCAACTGCTTCGAGCGTTGCCTGTTGGTCGAGTTGCTGGCCGGCAACGGCGCGAACCGCACCAACTTCCTGAGCGACTGAAGCCGGCACGGGAATTTCTTGACCGGTCCAAGACGGGACTTCGCCGGCCGGGTCTTCGACGGGAGAGACCGTCACCGTCTCCTCTTCCTCGTCGACTTCGGTGATGCGCCACATCTCGCCACCCTGGATAAATATCTCGCCGGGTGTCGCAAAATTGACGACGAATCGTTCGTCGAGCGTCCCGACCTGTCGGCCACTCGCTACGTCTTCGACACGGTACGTGGCCTCGTCGGGGATCATCGAGAGATTCTGGTAGAAATACTGCCAGGTACCCTGGCGTTTCTGGAGCGCATCAGCCTCCTCTTCCAACCAGACGATTCGGTTGCTGGCGAGTTCTTTCACGACCGATCGAAAGGTATCGGGCGTGAGATCACGAAAGGGGTAGGCCCGCGAAACGATTTCGTACGCCCGACGAGCGTCGATTTCGCCATAATCCATGACCAACCCGACGATTTGGTTGGCGACCGTATCGAGGCTCCCGGCGTGAATGTCGGCAGGCTCGACGTCTCCCTGGCGGGCCTGCCTGGCGATGACCATGGCCTCGATGACGTCGTCCGGATGACTCGCCACGACCGTCCCGGCCGAAACGACATCCCGTCGGTGGCCGGCGCGTCCAATGCGTTGGAGGAGACGGGAGACTTGCCGCGGACTGTTGTATTGAACGACGTGGTCCACGTGGCCAACGTCGATACCCAACTCCATGGACGACGTGCAGAGTAAGGCGTCGAGCTCACCATCCTTGAACCGATCTTCCACGTCGATCCGGGCGGTCTTTGCCAGTGAGCCGTGATGGACGCCGATATCGGTCCCATATTCCTTCAGCCGAGAGCCCAGCGCCTCTGCGGTTTGGCGCGTATTGACGAACACGAGGGTGGATTCGTGTGCTGCAATGAGGGTGTCGATCAGTCGGACGTGACTGGCGACAGATGCGTCGGTGACGAGTTCCTGTCCCAACGCTTCGTCTGCCTCTGAGACGCCCGGATCGCGCACTGAAATCTCCAGATTCGAGCCGACGTCGACGCTGGCGATCGCACAGCCTCGATCGCCGGTCAGGAATCGCCCGACTTCCTCGGGATCCCCAACCGTGGCGGACAGGCCGACCCGTTGGAACGGACCGGCCAATTCCCGGAGGCGTTCGAGGCCCACCGTCAATTGGGCGCCACGTTTGGATGCAGCCAGTTCGTGAACTTCGTCGACGACGACGTGATCGACATCCTCGAGGGCGACGCGAAGTTTCTCCCCCGTGAGCATTGCCTGGACCGTCTCGGGTGTCGTGACCAAGACATCCGGTGGATCGTTGGCCTGCTTGGTCCGCTGATATCTAGTCGTATCACCGTGTCTGACGTCGATATCGAGATCTAACGTCTCTCCCCACCAGTCCAACCGCTCGCGCATGTCGCGGTTCAACGCCCGCAGGGGCGTCACATACAGCACGCCGATGCCGAACCGATCACCGGCTTCGACGAATTGGTCAAAGAT
>CAZKGF010000172.1:332-5096 GCA_964552115.1 uncultured Halobacteriales archaeon | reverse complement strand
GTCGACGAACCCGTGAAACGTGATGTTAGGATCGATGCCTAGCTCTGTCGCTTGGCGTCGGAGCTGTGTTTCCTGGGGTCCCTCACCGAAGATGTTGAGATGGACATCGGGATAGCTCTCGACGACTGAGGCCATCGATTTCAGGAGGACATCGTATCCCTTTCGCTCCCTGAGGCTTCCGATAGCCACCAACGACTGGGAGTCATCACGCTCAGTGAACTCGAATTGCTCGGGGTCCACCCCTAGTGGAACGACCTCGAGTTTGGATTCGTCGACCACGTCGGCGTAGCTTTCACGGGCCTCCTCGTGGACCACAACGATGCGATCGGCCGCCCGCAATGTGCGTTCGAACAGCGACTCGCGGAGAGGATCTATCGTGACGCCGCGCGTCGCCTGGATCACCGAGAATGCAGGGTCGGTCACCGCTCTCGAGACGCTCCGGCCGACGGCGTGGCTCACCATCAGGTTGAACTCCTCCGCGAAGATGTCGTGGCCGCCCTGGCAGGGGCCGAGGACGACAGGTGTTTCGCCGTGACTGCCGGCGAGTAACACAGGATTGAACCACCCCGGGCTCAGGTTCATGTGGTGATAGACGTCGACGGTCCCGGCACGTAATTGACTGCATGCCGTCCGGAAGGCATCCCAATAGTATCCGATGCGGTTTGCCCGTCGGAATTCGCGAACGGTGACGCTATCGGCTGTGATCGGTGCGTCCATCCGACTAACGTAGGCATCGACGGTGAGACCCACGCTACGGAGGTTGTCGAGGAGGTTGTAGCTCTTCCCGTAGTCCCGATCGGTGATCGTAAACTCGACCGGCGAGACGAGAACGTGGGTCACAAACGCCTATCCGCAGTATGGGTCTGTTAAGTGTTGGGTTCCAATCGGGGTATCTCATGCTGTGATCGTCGGGCACCCGTCAAGTTCAGGTCTGGACAGTGTGGGTTGTCTTATGTATATCCAAGAGCGTCCAGTTGTGATTCGATTTCGCGCTGTGATTCCACGGTCGCAACTGTCGCCGCGGTGTGCTCCGGTTCGTAGTTGCCAGTGTCAGTGGCTTCGTATTCGAACCAGGGTACCTGTCGGACTGCTGGTACGGGCACTCTCTCCGGATGCCCATAGATTCCGTGCTCGCCGGCTGCGTTGCCGTGATCTGCGGTAACGCGAATCGTCCCGTCGATCGATCCATGCAGGACGTCAAGGTCCTCGAGTACCCAGTGCAGGTTATCTGCGTAAGCCTCCCAGAACTCGTCGAATCCGACGGACCCGTCACAGAGTCGCCACCAGACCTGGCTTCCGAATTTCTCCTGTCCTTTGAACTCCCGGAACCATTCGGGACGGTCCCTGAACGGAGCGTGCGGTTGCATGTAGTGTAACACGAGTCGGTCGACCCCCAGGTCCTCGCGCCGGCGCCAGAGATCGATGCCCGGATCCGTTATCCATCGTGGAGGGACCGTCTTGACCCCGTATTCCGTATCGGCCATGTCGACGTGGAGGAGATCGGCGAACGGAGCATCGTCGACGGCCGACATGTAGGGGTTTCCCGTCACGCAGGCAGTTCGTTCGATCTCCTGGCTGTATTCGTCGGTAAATGTGTTCTGGAGCCATTCCTTGCTCGTACTGCCCACCGACCAAATCGCGTCGATCTCGTCGGCTGAGGGGAACCACTTAAACGGTTCCTCATGGGCCACCTTCCGAAGCAAATCGAGCCGACAAGCGTCGAGAATTACGAGGACATCCCAATCGTCGTCCCAGACCACAGTCTCCGCTGTCGGTGTTTCGCGCATTCGACCAAGGACGCCAGCCCAGAATTTCCGAAGAGAAATCTCGACGGTCGACAGCGACGGATCCTCTCGAACCTCCTCTATCATATCGTCAAGCCAGTGTCGAAATCCCATCTGCGTCGGACTCTGATGGAACGACCGATAAAGATTTCGTCCAGCCACCCTGCACAGTAGAAAACGCACCGGGAGTTTTCAGTCCTGCTCGCCTCTCACATTGACAATCAAGCTGTATCTCTCAAGTCGTTCCCCTATCGTCAGTCGGCCACAGACAGTACGTCGGCTCCATCGCGAACAGTAGAAAAGCATTAAAGCCTTGGGTGGTGACGGGCTGCTGGATGTCTTCACCGAACATTCTGCTGGTTATTCTCGACAGTGTTCGGGCCCGCAATATGAGCGTCTACGGATACGAACGTGAAACGACGCCGTTTCTCGAAGAGTTCTCCGGAGATGCTACGATCTACACGCAGGCTCGTTCCCCATCCGTTCACAGCATCGCGAGTCACGCAAGTATATTCACGGGATTACACGTCGATGAACATCACGTCACGGAACACGGGTCCGAACTGGATCCCGAAGCGACGATCTGGCAGACGCTCTCTGCTGACCACGGGTACGAGACGGGACTGTTCACGTCCAACTTCGTCGTCCCGGTCACCTCGAATCTCGCCGATCCGTTCGAGAGCGTCGACGGTCCGCGCCGGGACGACCGGGATCGATACTTCGAAAACGCCCTTGCGCCGATGGACATCGAGGGCCGGCAAACGCGCCTCGAGTACCTGAACGCCTGCCTCAGGAGCGGCAAACCCCTCCGTTCGATCTTCAACGGTCTGTTCTTTTTGTATTGGGATCGCGGATCGTACGATCCGGCACAAGAGGGAGCACACGAGTATGTCTCTTCGTTTCTGGACTGGTCAGCGTCAGTGGATGGGCCCTGGGCGGCGTGCGTCAATCTCATGGACGCCCACTACCCATACGTCCCGAGCGCCGAGTACGACGTGTGGGGTGATGAGGAAGCTCGCCACGTCCAAGACGGCCTCGAAAGTCCCCCATCCCGGGAGCTCGTCAACACCGACGAGTGGTGGAAACTGTCGGCTGTCGAGAGCCTCTACGACGGGTGTATTCGACAGATGGACGCTGCCCTCGAGGTACTTATTTCGGAGCTGCGAGAGCGGGGAGATCTCGACGACACGTTCCTCGTCATCACTGCCGACCACGGCGAGGGATTCGGAGAACGTAGTAGGGTCAATCCCAACGCGTATATCGCCGACCACAGCTGGGGAATCCACGAGGTCCTTACGCATGTTCCGCTCGTCGTCCGGGACCCCGACAGCAAGTCGACCGGTCAGTGGGACGCACTCGCGAGCCTGACGAACTTTCCTGCTGTGGTACAGGACGCAGTTACGGGAGGCGAACCGAGCTTTGCCGTAAAGGACTATGCGCTGGCATCGACGCATCGACTGAAGGATCCGGACGCGGTTCTGCCGTCGTGTGACGACCGCCAGGAGTACGCTGGTCCGTGGCGAGCGCTGTACGAACAACGAGATGACGGCGTGGTCAAACACATCGAACGAGGTGACGAACGGATCTCGCTCCTCGTGCCGAACGTCCAGGAAGCCCACGAAATCGAACCGACTGATAGCCACAGGGTCACGGACGTGTTCGATAGGTTGACCGACGCGAACGTTCGTCCCGGTGACGGAACGCCGCGAGAACTGGAGGAAGACGCCGAACGACAGCTCGAAGCCCTCGGGTACCTGCGATGAGGAGGGACGTAGTCCGCCTCGGTGTCGGTCTCGATACGTAGGTCACGTGATTACCGAGAATCGAACGGCACGTTGGCGGGGAGGTTCTGTGCAATTGTCGTTCTGAAATCGGTCGACAGGACCGCGAGGAAACTGAAGTACGAAATGCCGCCGACGAAGACCAACCCGACCGTGTACAGTTCGTTGGCCGGGAGGGCGTCGATACCGGCAGTGAGTGATTCAGTGAAGATCACGATGGCCCCCATGCCGGCAGCTGCCAGTATCTGCCGTCCGATTTCGCCGAACGGGAGCGGAACGTCAACGTGGCGGTTCAGCAGATGATAGCCCACGACGCAGCTACACATCGTCGAAACTACGGTGGCGACCGCAGCACCGACCATGCCATACAGGTAAATGAGGACCACGTTCAGACCAACGTTCAGTCCGATCAAAACGCCATTGACTCTGAAGGCGTCGTCGGGGCGATCGATCCCGCCGAGGGCATTGACGAACTGTTGCTGGTAGCCGTAGAACAGAATCGACGCAATCAGCAACCAGAGAATTTCTGCACCAGGAACGAAATCCTCGCCGTAGATGAGCATGAGGCGCTCACTCAGCAAGAATCCGCCAACGAGTCCGGGAATGGTGATCAGCCCGGTGTAAGCAAGGGAGCGTTCCACGAGGTTTCGCACTGTCTCGTAATCGTCCTCGAACGATCGCTTGCTGATCTCGGGAAAGAGGGTGTTGCTTATCGAGTTGCTGAACAACAACAAAAAGGCGGCGAGGCTCCAGGTTATTCCATAGACCGCGACGATACCCGCTGACGTAAACAACCCGAGAAGCAAGATATCGGCTTGCCTGTACGTCTTCCCCTCGAGTTGTCCCATCCAAGCGTACTTCGCGTACGAAAACATTCGTCGAAAGTGGGTCTCGGTCGGCCGTCGATAGGGACCGCCGAGGATGGCGAGTCCGATCACGACGACGAGCGCTCCACCGATGGCGTAGCCATAGACGAGCGCGCCCAGGCCGAACCCCAGCATAATACCACCAATCTGACAACCCGTCCGAGTGATCCGGCGCACGGGACGGAGGAGGGCGAACACGTGGACGAGGTGGGCTCCTTGCAACATCGAATCGACGTACGAGCCGAGCAGGCCAACGACGACGAGGACGACGATCAACTCGACCTGTTCGAGCGTCGAACTCGGCTGCGGGGGCCACCCCGGCGACGACCACCT
>CAZKGF010000172.1:0-322 GCA_964552115.1 uncultured Halobacteriales archaeon | reverse complement strand
GAGAAAAACTGCACCCGAAATGAGGACGGTGAAGGCACCGATGACGAGACCACCTGCGAGTTTGTAGCCCGCGGGGTCTTCTCCCTCGCTCATCCGTTTTGCAATAGCACTTGCGAGGCCCATGGTTCCGAGCAACGTGAGCCAGCCGACGATAGACTGGATCAGATAGTACGCCCCAAGCACGTCCGGCAGGAGGACATTGGCGAAATAGATCGTCGCGACGAAGCCAGCCGCCGCCGAAACGATATTCGAGACGAAGGCGACGAAGGATGTCTGTCCAATCCTCATCGATCCCACCCCCTCTTGACTCGTGGCTCATGGT
>CAZKGF010000171.1:0-5104 GCA_964552115.1 uncultured Halobacteriales archaeon | reverse complement strand
GTCGGAACTCGCAACGATGCTGGCAACGGATTAGTCCGATTCGGTTTCGGCTTCGTCCGATTCTCGCGGCCATGTCGCGCCGCCGGCAAACGGCACACCCATCTTCTGTGCAGCGCGGGACATGAAATGAGCCCCGGTCGGTGCGGTGAGGAACAAAAAGAGGATTCCGACCAGTGAAGTGAGTGCCGCACCGTCCGGGACGAAGTACACGAAGCCAGCGAGCAGGATCGAGGCACTACCGAGTGTGGTCGCCTTACTGGTCGCGTGCATGCGATTGTAGACATCCGGGAGGCGCAGCAGTCCGACGGTCCCGACGACGAGGAAGAAACTGCCCAGAGCGATGAGCGCAGTGACGACGGCTGCCTGAATCGTCGACATCATTCGATGATATCACCCTCGGTCACGAATCGAGCGACGGCAATCGTCGATACGAACCCGATGATCGCCAACACCAGACTCACGGTGACGAACAAGCCTTGGTCGGTCGCCAGTGCGAACAAGACGGCGATTGCGACGACATTCGTCGCGATCGTATCCAGTCCGACGACTCTGTCGGGCGTCGTCGGCCCTTGGATGACGCGGTAGGCAGCGATGAGCGTCACACCGCTTGCGATTACCAAGCCGATGGTTATGGCCAGCGAGAGAAAGCCGGGAATCTCACTCGCCATCGCTGCCACCTCCCTGCTCAACCTCGTCCCCCGGTTGTGGCACCGGATCGGTCGGATCGAGTGGTTCGTCAAACATCCGAAGTGCGTAGTCCTCCCAGGTTCGAATCGGGTCGATAACGGACTGCGGATCCCGTGCAGCGATCGAGTGAACGTACAGTGCGTGACGATCGTCGTCGTAGTCCATGGTGAGTGTGCCTGGCGTGAGGGTGATACTATTCGCGATCGTCGTAATCGCCAGATCGGATTGGACGCGGAGGGGTACCTCGACCACGTCCGGATTGATCGGCATCCGTGGATGGAGGACCCTGTAGGCAACGTCGAAATTTGCCGTCGCTAATTCCCAGAGGAACAACACCACGTACACCGCTCCAAGTGGAATCGCCTTCACGGCGCCCGTCACGTCGAGGTCGCTCGTATAGAACCGCCGAAAGACGAACGCGACCGGCAGTCCGACGACCAACCCGATCAAAAACTCACCGAAGAGTGCGTACGGGTGCACTGACGCACCCCGAACGAAGACCCACAGACCGGCAAGAACGACACCCATGGGCGGCCAGCGTTTCATGCCGTCACCTCCGGGAGGACGGCCCGAACGTATGCATCGTCAGCGTCGATGGCGGCCTCCGCGGCGGCTTCGGCCGCCCGATAGATCGGGTCGAATCCCACCCCGACGAGGACGATTGCCGTCGCCAATCCGGCAATTACGACGGCCAGGCCCCAGCGTGTGGAAGTCGGGCCGGCTACCACACTCTGAGTTTCGCCCCAAAAAGCGAGGTTCCACAGTCTCGATACGTACGCAATCGTCAACACGGCCCCGACCAGTGCGAGGCCGAGGGCGAGGACCGCCCCGGAAGCGCCAGCACCGTGAGCGCGCACGGCCGTATCGAAGACGAGAAGCTTCCCGAAAAACCCGGTTAGGGGTGGGATCCCGACGAGGGCAAGGCCCCCAACGAAAAAGCCACCTGTCAAAAGCGGTGTGGCGCCGGCTAGCCCGCCCAACGCATCGAGGCGGTTCGACCCGACTCGCTCGGTAATGGCCCCGCTAACGAGGAAGAGGAGGGACTTGGCAAACGCGTGATTGAGTGCGTAGACGAGGGCAGCGACAATGCCTAGTGTCCGGACCGGACCGGTTGTCGTCGCGGCGATTGCCAGCGGCAGTGCTATGAATCCCACCTGTCCGATGCTCGAATGGGCGAGAACACCGTCGAAGTCGGCCCGATTGACAGCCGCTATGCCACCGAGCAAAATACTCGCACCCGCCATAACGAATAGCACGGGCCCGAAAAATCCAAGGAACGTTGTGCCGGCCATCCCTGGAATCCCGAGCCCATCGGCCAATTCGACCGGTCCGAAGATCGTGAACAGGAGTCTGATGATCGCGTACACGCCGACCTTCTTGGTGACGCCGGCGAGAAAGGCAGTCACCGGAGGCGGCGCCGCACGATATGCTGCGGGGACCCAGAAATGGAACGGGACCAGGCCTGCTTTGAGAGCGAAGACGGCGAACAAAATCCCGGCGATACCAAGCACGGGCACGGGATCGATCCCGTTGGCCTGTGCGTTCGCCAGCCTGGAGGCCATGTCTGCCATGTTCAACGTCCCGGTACTCGCGTAGAGGCCGCCGATCGCGACCAACATCACCGCGCTGCCGATCAAATTGAGAACGGTATACTGGAGCGCGGCCCGGGTGTGCTCCTCGCCACCATAGAAGACGACGAAAACGTACGATGGCATCAACATCACCTCGAACCAGACGAATAAATTGAAGATGTCACCCGTGAGGAATGCACCGGAGACGCCCACGACCATAAAGTGGTATAACGGGTGGTAGGAGAGGCGTTGTGCCGTCGCGTCAATCGACCCGAGGGAGTACAACAACGTCGCCAACGAGACGAGGGCCGCCAGACCGAGCATGAACACGGAGAGGGCATCCGCCACCAGCACGATCCCATAGGGCGCTGGCCAGTCCGAAAGGTGATACACGAGAATCCCCTCGCGAGCGACTGTCTGGGCTAGCAGGGCGACTGCGAGCAGATAGCCGACTGCGCCAGCTCCACTGAGAAGCCGTTGGAGTCTGGGGACACCCCGTGTCATCACGGTGAGAATGGCCGCCACGAGCGCCACGAGCAGCGGGGCGACGACGACGTGGGGAACCGTCATGACTCCTCACCCTCCGACAGTTCCACCATATCTAATGTGCCGTGTTCTTCGTACACCCTGAAGCTCAGAACGAGGGCGAATGCCGTCGTCCCAAACCCGATGACGATCGCCGTCAGGACGAGCGCCTGGACCAACGGATCGGTCACCGACGGGTGCTCGGCACCGTGGGCCAGGATCGGAACTGCGCCGCCCAAGCCACCCATCGTTATCAGATAGACGTTGGCCGCTTGGCTGAGAATGGCTACGCCCCAGACGACTCGAACGATGTCACGCCGTAGGATCAGGAAGGTCCCGAACGCGAACAGAGTGCCCAGGACAAGGGCCAAGACCACCTGCGTCACCGTCGGACCCTCCAGATCATTCCCCACCCACCACCGCGAGAATGGTCAGTACTGCCCCGACCACGACCAGGTAGACGCCGAGGTCGAAGACAAACGCACTGGCAAGTTCAATTTCACCGTAATACGGCAGGTGTTCGAGGAAGACTACCGCCTGAGAGAGGAACGGATACCCGAGTGCCATGGCGACGAGGCCGCCACCGGTTGCGAGTGCAAGTCCGAGGGCGAACACGACGCCGAAGTCACGACTGAGGCCGGCTCCACCGTAGAGTAGGGCCGGTCGGTTGTGCAACACCTCTACCTCGATATAATCGAGACCGAAAATGATGTAGATCAGTCCAACACCAGCGGCGGTGAGGACACCGGCGATGAAGCCCCCACCCGGCCGGTTGTGTCCCTGCAACAACAGGGCAAAGGCCGTCAACAGGATTATTGGAAAGGTCACTCTGGCGACCGTCCGTGCGATGACGGTCGTGTCCCTGTCGCCGCGAGAAGGGATTCCAGGGTCGTCCTCCTCCCGCTGGCTCATCCTGACTCCCTCCGACTACGGAGCCCGATCATCGTGATTACCGTCAGCGCTGCCATCGCGACGACGGAGATTTCTCCCAACGTATCGAGCGCTCGAAAGTCCACCAGGATCACGTTAACGATGTTGCTGCCCCCGCCAGCGTCGAGCAGTAACCAGCCATGCTCTGCCGGGACGCCAGCGTTTTCAACCAAGAACGAGACGATCGGATCCGCCGGTTCCTGAGCCGTTGCGACGAGCACGGTCACTGCAACCGTCAGTCCGACGATCCCGGCGATCGCTGCGTCTCCCACCGCCCGAATCCGCGGAATGGACCCATAAAACGCCGGGAGTTTGTCGAGAACTAAGAGAAAAATCACCAATACGAGCGTCTCAACGATGATCTGGGTTAGGGCCAGATCCGGGGCGGCAGCCAGGATGTAAAAAATTGCCACCATGAAACCGAGGACGGAAAGGGTGAGAACGCCGGCAATATGTGATGGGGAAATCACGACGGCGCCACCGCCGAGGACGGCGATCGCCAAGACGATAGCCATGGCAGGTGTGAGCCCATCGGCGGCAATCTGTGGCAGCTCAATGCCGGCTGCGAGATAGCCACCCAGAGTGATTGCGGCAGTCCCCAAGACCAGCGCAATGGCATACGTCCGGAGGTGGCCGGTTTGGACGAAGTCCACCAGTCGAGTGTGGTCCAATCTGTCGACGATCGTCCCGTAGTACCAGTTTGGACTCGTGAATCGGACATCGGCCAGGATTGCGACGAGTCGGTGGAGCTGGGCGTAGAACGGATAGATGGCGATGCCGAGGAATATCGTTACACCGCTCATTATCACGGGCGGGGAGAGTGATGTCGGGAGGTAGTAGTGAAACGTCCCGGCTGCCGTTGGCCCGACCGCACTCGCCACCGTCGAAACGAACGACTCCAGTGGCGCGAAAGGCACCCCAAGCGCTGCAGTCACGCCGCCGATGCCGACGAGCCCAGCGAGTGCTGCTAAGAGCGCTGCCGGGGCAAGCATCGCGAGCGGCGGTTGGTGAACGTGCCCCAGTTCGTCGGGTTTTTCTCCGAAAAACAGGTGGAGAAACCGGAGTGAATACAGGACCGTAAACACACTCCCGAAAACGGCCACACCCGGAAGAACCCACAACAGCCCTCCGTCTTGAGCGGCCAGTGCCCAGATCCCCTCGAAGAGTAACTCCTTCGAGTAAAACCCATTAAACGGTGGAAATCCCGCCATGCCCAGTGCTGCCACGATGGTAATACCGGCTGTAATGGGTAGGTCATGGCGGAGGCCACCGAGACTGTCGAGAGCGCGAGATCCAGCCTCGTGAGCGATGATTCCTGCCACGAGAAAGAGCGCCGCCTTGAAGAGTGCGTGGTTGACGATGTGGAACGCACCGGTCTCTGCGCCGACGAA
>CAZKGF010000170.1:1320-5142 GCA_964552115.1 uncultured Halobacteriales archaeon | reverse complement strand
GACGTCGATGGAGCCCACATCAGGACCCTCCTGCTGACGCTGTTCTATCGGCACATGAAACCGCTGCTGGAGGGTGGGTTTGTCTACGCCGCCCGCCCGCCGCTGTACCGGGTCCGCTGTGGGGGAGACACCTACGACGCGATGACCGAGCAGGAACGCGACGAGATAATCGAAACGGAGTGTGGCGGTTCGGCGACACAGGTCCAGCGGTTCAAAGGGCTGGGCGAGATGAACCCAGAGCAACTCTGGGAGACGACCATGAATCCGGAGACCCGGTATCTCAAGCAGATTACCATCGAAGACGCCGCCGCAGCCGACAAGATGTTCTCGGTACTCATGGGGGACGCCGTCGAGCCCCGCAAACAGTTCATTAAGGAACACTCGCCGGAGGCGGAGTGGGTGGATATATAGATGAGTTCAGACGTTCCACAGAACGAAGCCGACGCCGCCCACCTCGAGCACGTCCGCATCGAGGAGGAGATGGAACAGAGTTACATCGATTACGCGATGAGCGTCATCGCCGGTCGCGCGCTGCCCGACGTGCGAGACGGCCTCAAGCCGGTCCACCGGCGGATCCTCTATGCGATGCACGAGATGGGCGTGACGAGTGGCTCGGGCCACCGGAAGTCGTCCTCGATCGTCGGCGAAACCATGGGGGATTATCACCCCCACGGCGACAGCGCGCTGTACGACGCCCTCGTCCGCATGGCTCAGGACTTCTCGATGCGGTATCCCCTGATCGACGGCCAGGGCAACTTCGGATCGATGGATGGTGACCCCGCTGCAGCCATGCGGTATACCGAAGCCAGAATGGCGCCCATCGCGGAGGAACTCCTGGCTGACATCGAAAAGGAGACGGTCGACTTCTCCTCGAATTACGACGACCGACTGGAGGAGCCGGATGTGCTCCCCGCCAAGGTCCCCAACCTCTTGCTCAACGGGTCTTCGGGGATTGCCGTGGGGATGTCGACGAACATCCCGCCCCACAACCTGGGAGAGATCGTCGATGCGACGATTCACCTGATCGACAATCCCGACGCCACCGTCGAGGACCTGATGGAGTTCGTCACCGGGCCTGACTTTCCGACCGGCGGGAATATCGTCGGCTCGGATACCATATACGAGGCCTACGCGACCGGCCGCGGCCGGCTGCGGGTTCGGGCCGAATACGAGATCGAGTCCTCGGACAGTGGCGGCGACAGTATCGTCGTGACCGAACTCCCCTATCAGGAGAACAAAGCCCGAGTGGTCGAACGAATCGCCGACGACGTCAACGAAGGGACCATCCAGGGCGTCACCGACCTGCGCGACGAATCCGACCGAGACGGCGTGCGGATCGTCATCGAACTGTCGCGGGGGGCAAACGCCGATATCGTCGAGAATCAGTTACTCGAACACCACCTCGAATCCACGTTTGGCGTCATCAACCTGGCCCTGGTCGATGGCCAGCCGCGGGTGCTCACGCTGAAGGAGACCCTCGAGCACTACATCGCCCACCGAAAAGAGGTCGTCACGCGGCGTTCGGAACACGACCTCGCCGAGGCCGAGGAACGCGCTCACATCCTCGAAGGCCGACTGCAGGCGCTCGAACACATCGACGCCGTCGTCGACCTGATTCGCAACTGTGCGGATCGTGACCAGGCCCGGGCAGGCCTCCAGGGTGAGTTGGCACTCGCCGACCTCGCGGGCGAGGACTTCGAGTATCCCGACGTCCAGTCGGCGTTCGACTTCAGCGAGACCCAGGCCGAACACATCGTCCGGATGCAACTGGGTTCGCTCACCTCGATGGAAGCGGCAGACATCGAGGCGGAGTACGAGGACGTCCAGGAGACGATCGACTACCTCGAATCCGTTCTCGCCGACGAAGACAAACTCCTCGGCGTCATCACGGACGAACTCCGGGCAATTGCGGACGAATACGACGACGAACGCCGGACCAGGATTCTCGAAGCCGAGGGTGAGGTGACCCACGAAGACCTCATCCCCGAAGAAGATGTGCTGGTGGTCGTCACCGAAGCGGATTACATCAAACGCATGCCGGTGGCGGATTTCGATCCCCAGCACCGTGGTGGCAAGGGGATCATCGGCGCCGATCCCAAGGAGGGCGATCGCGTCTCGAAGGTGTTCCGGGCCAACAGCCACGACTACCTGCTCTGTTTCACCAACCAGGGCCAGGTCTATCGCTTGAAGGCCTACGAAATCCCCGAAATGTCCCGGACCGCACGGGGCAAATCGGCCGTGAATTTGATCGATCTCGATCCCGACGAGGAGATCACGGCGGTCGTCAATACCGACGATTTCGAGCCCGACGAATATCTGACCATGGTGACCCGCCAGGGGTACGTCAAACGCACCTGTGCGGCTGACTTCGAGAACATATTCACGACGGGGATCATCGCGGCGAAACTCGAAGACAACGACGCACTCATCGACGTCGAAGTCACCGACGGATCGATGGATCTGGTGATCGCGACCGAAGCGGGCATGACCATCCGCTTCGACGAGACCGAAGCCAGACAGATGGGGCGGACCGCCCGCGGCGTCCACGGGATCAAGCTGACAGGAGACGACGCTGTCGCGGGGTTGGTCGCCACCCACGACGCCGACGAACGCTCGCTGCTGACGGTCACCGAACGGGGCTACGGGAAGCGGACGCGGCTGGCCGAGTATCGCCCACAGTCCCGCTACGGCCAGGGCCTGATCGACATCAAGACCGACGAGCGCAACGGGCCCGTGACGGGTGTCAAAGCCGTCGCCGACGCCGATCACATCGTCGTGATGAGCGAGACGGGCCAGATCATGCGCTGTCCCGTCGCCGACATCTCAGAAGTCGGCCGGAACACGAAAGGCGTTCGCGTGATGGACCTGGCAGCGGACGATCACGTCTCCTCGGTGACCGTGGTGCCTGACGGCGACTAGAAAATCCGCTGGCCGAAGGCGCTGGCGGCGAGTTCGCCGGCGAGTTCGGCCGTACGATTGTGGTCGTCGAGGATGGGATTGACCTCGACGAGTTCGAAGCCGGCCAGCGTGTCGTTCGCGTGGCTGGCGACGAGCTCCATCGCCGCGTGGGCTTCGCGGTAGGAGATGCCCCCGCGGACGGGCGTTCCCACACCCGGTGCTTCTGTCGGGTCGAGTGCATCGAGGTCGAGGCTGACGTGGAGACCGTCGACGCCGTCGGTGGCGATTTCGATTCCCTCGCGGACGACGTCGGTCGTCGACCGGCGGTCGATATCGGACATGGTATACACGGTGACATCGCTGGCGCCGAGCAGGTCGCGCTCGCCGGGATCGAGCGATCTCGTGCCGACGAGGACGACGTTGCTCGGATCCACCCCCGGGGCCCTGGCCCAACTTTGGTCGGCAAACGGGCCCACGCCACAGATGGCCGCCAGCGTCATGCCGTGAACGTTGCCGCTGGGCGTCGTTTCCGGCGTGTTGAAGTCGCCGTGGGCATCGAACCAGAGAATACCCACCGACTGCTCGCGAGCGAGGCCGTTGACCGTGCCGATGGCGATCGAGTGATCGCCACCGAGGACGAGCGGGATTTCTCCCTCGTCGACTGCGTCCGCCACCGTATCCGCGACGTCGGCACACACCTGTCGGACCTCGGGCAGGAATTTCGCCGGCCCGTCGAGTGGTTGGGCGGCGTCTGGATCGTGACTCTCCGGGCGCGGGACGACGATATCGCCGGCGTCGACGGTGGCTTGCCCGGCCGCTTCGAGGTGGTCGGCGAGGCCGCCATACCGGATGGCGGACGGGCCCATGTCGACCCCACGCCGGTCCGCGCCGAGGTCCATCGGGACGCCGATGATGCGGGCAGGT
>CAZKGF010000170.1:0-1220 GCA_964552115.1 uncultured Halobacteriales archaeon | reverse complement strand
CGCGAGAGGAGGCCTCGTTCGGTGGCACCGATGATGACCAGGCTGAATTCTTCGCCCAGGCGGCCGATCGTGGCCTCTATATCGCCTGCTTCGACGAGGAGCTGGGCATCCTCGAGGTGGTGGCCCGCTGCCCAGTCGGTGAGGAACTCCCGACCCGCTGCTTCCCCACCCTCGTCGACGACGTGGAGGAGCGAGACGTCAACGTTCATCGACTCCCGCAACGCGAGTGCGACTTCAGCGGAGAGGTCCGATGAGTTCCCTCCAGCCGTCGGAACCAGGACGTCGCGGAGATCGAGTTCCTGACCGTTCAGCACGAGGAAGTCACACGGGAGGTCGTGCGTCAACTCGTCCAGAGCACCTTCGATCCGGCCACCACCGAATCGGGCGCCCCCGTACCCCATGACGACGGTGTCGGCGTCGGCAGTCTGGGCCGCGTCGAAGACCTCTTCGAACCCTCTGTGCGAGAGGATGGTTCGCGTCTCGAATGGGACGTCGAAGGCTTCGGCATCCGACCGAGCCCGTTCGAGGAGCGCTTCGGAGGTCGTATCGAGTTGTTCCCTGCGTTCGGCCGCCGTCTCGAGAGCGGTTTGATCGGGCACCGTTATGATGTGCGTCGCGAGAAGCCGACCTCCTTCGTGTTGGGCCATCGCACTCGCGAGCGTGATCAACGCCTGTTCGGTGCGGGGGTTTGACAGCGCCACCATGATCGTTGGCCCTTCTTCGCCCGTGGGCGCAACGGCGTCGGCTGCCGAGACGACGCGATCCGGGAGATGGGCTTCACGATCCTGGATGTGCTGGGCCAACACGCCTGCCTGTGGCGTCCTGGTCCGGGCATACACGAAATACCAGGCGACGGCGACCAGGACAAAGCCCATCGACAGGGCGATTTCGATTCCGTCCATGAAGGCGACGAGTCCCAGCGAGGCGACGGCTCCAACGATCGGCGTGATCGGATACAACGGGACCCGAAAGTCGGGATCGTAGTCCGGAACGTCCGCCGCTCTGAAGACGATCAAAGCGACGTTCAACAGCGCGTAGACGATGAGGTGGAGGACGCTCGCCGCCTTGGCGAGGACTTCGATGTCCCGGCCAAGTAAGGCGATGAAAACGATGATGAGTGCCCCCGTGACGAGGATCGACCGATACGGCGTGGCGAACTTGGGATGGATTTCGTTGAGCCAGTTGGTGACGATCTTGTCACGGCCCATGGCGAAGTTGAT
>CAZKGF010000169.1:0-5143 GCA_964552115.1 uncultured Halobacteriales archaeon | reverse complement strand
CCAACACTCGGTCCCGAAAGGCGTCCATCTCTTCCTCAATCGTGATACTCCCAGAGATCCACTCACGAATTACCCAGGGTGGAGACGGAGCACCCTGTTCAAGAAACGCCTCGACTGCCTTCTCGCCCCACGTGGCGTCGGCGAGATCGGCCCGTTCTTCAATCGGCGGGTCGTTACCGGTCATGCTCTCGATGGTGTCGCCTATCTGTTCGGCAGTTTCGAGGTGTCGTTTAGCGGGCCCGGTATAAATCCGGTTGAGGTCGATGTCGTTGTCGATAAACGTTTTTGCGACGAGCGTCGCCTGGAGTCGTCCGCGTTGGGTAATTCCATGACGGGGGACACCCTTGGTGTCGGTCATGGGCTCCATTTCCCCGTGTCGAGTCAGGAACAATCGCATGATTCACCCAGTCGTTTCGCGACCGATGATTTGGGACACAATCGGCTCGGCCCAGGGTCAGGGGTTTTCATTGGCAGGGAGGTGTTCGGAGTGGGGGATATTAATTGTAGGTGGTGAGAACGGCGGTTGCAGTAATCCAACAGCGGTATGTTGACCCGGATTAACGGATTAGCGGATTTTCATTGGTGGTGATTAGCGATAAGTAGGGCTGTTTGTCACGGTGGGGGCAGAACGGGTTTCTCGCCCCCGAAATCCCGGCGGTCAGGATGTGTGACCTAACTAAGGGAGGCCTCGAATATGGGACAGGCTGTATCCACGGTCGGTTATCCGATGCCACAGATGATCTCGACGAGATGTTAGTCGCGTTTGGTGCGTTTACGACCCTGTTCGGTCACTTGATACGCGCCGCCGCTGGTGGCGATAACGATTGCCCCCTCGGATTGCAACTCGAAGCACTGCCGGTCGACGGTGACCGGGTGGGTGTCGAGTTTGTCGGCAATCTGGGTAACCGTAAGCTGCCCGTCGTCCTCGAGTACCCGCAGGATCGCCTGCTCTAATTGCCGTTCGACGTTATCCACACTGACCCCACGGCTCCATCCACCTTCAGATTTGTCCTCGCTGGTCCGACCGACGACCGCTGGCGTCGTGACCTCCTCGTGGAATCTAACGGTTTCAGATATCTCCGGGGCTGTATACTGGTCTGTAACCCGATTCATCAGCGGCGGGTGTCGATTCGTCCCGACCTTTTAGTAGAGATACACCTGGATATTTGGACCCCGCCTGGTTTGTCTTGGAGGGCGGGCCGTCCAGTTGCCATCGTCAACTCAGGCAGGGTGACTCCCCGATGGATATTTAGGGAGTCCAGGGGTTGTTGAGTACACTCGTACGAGTGGGATTGTAGGAGGATATTAATGGTTAGGACGCTGCCGCATCGAACGTCGTTCGACATTAAACCGGCTTCACCGTACGACGCCAAGTTGACGCTGGATAAACCAAGTCGATACTGGAACGTTTTCACGCCAGGCGAAACCGTCGAAGACGGGGTGCTCTGGTCTGCCGTGTCCTTTGAGGGGCGATCGGTCGGGCTCCGTATCGAATCGAAAGGGTGCGTTGAATCGCCCAACCTCGCCGTCGATGTCTACAGCCGGGCGTCGATTGGCGATCGAGCGGCACAGCAATTCCAGGCGGCTGTGGCGGGGAAAGTCGATCCGGACATTGACCTTGACAAGTTTTATCGGATGGCTCGCGATGATGCGGTCCTCCAGCATCCTATCGATCGGTTTCGGGGCATGCAGCTTACGACCGGGGATTCGCTGTTTTCCCGAGCACTCTTTGCGATCTCCTTACAACAAGTCTCGGCTCAGCGCAGCCGGACGATGCGGGGCTGCATCGTCGATCGGTTCGGGGAGCACGTTCGGTTTGATGGCCGGACTGTCAGCACGTATCCGAGCGCGGCTACCGTAGCCGACCTGCCGGAAGCCCGCCTCACTGAGGACTGTGGCGTCGGGTATCGCGCTGAGTACATCCGGGGTACGGCCGATCGGATCCGTCGCGGATTCATCGAACTCGAAGACCTTTCGGACCTCCCGCTACTGGACACTCGGGAACGGCTCCAGCAGCTGCCGGGTGTGGGCGAGTATTCTGCAGATGTTATCAACCCGTTCCGGGGCTGTCCGATCGATTCCTGGTCGGCGGAGGTGTTTGGCCGACTCCTTCTCGACGATGACACCGCCGCGGTGCAGGAGGTGAAACGCGCGGCAGAGGCCCGCTGGGGAGTCTGGGCGTGGCCGGCCTTTGTGTATGTCGTGCAGGACTTGGATGGTCTCTCCGAGGACCTCGGCATAGAGCTCCGTTTCGAGTAGCGGCTCACTCGAGTGTTCGTTCCCCGCCACCGCGAGTGCCGGAACGGTTAATATCCCGGGCTCTCAGGAAAACCTGTGTTAGTGAATATCACACGGCGTGCGAAGGTCGACGAGTATCGGCCTGACAAACCCCCAGACGAGTACTCCGTTACTGCTGTCGGGCGACTCCAGGCTCATCTCTTGGCAACCCGGCTCTATGAAACCCAAGCGATTCCCGACATCGTGTACTCGGGTAGTTCGGCGAGACACCGGGAAACCGCCGATGTAATCGCGCGTACGATCGGCCGGATAACCGGGACCCAGCCGGAGGTTCAGACCCTCACCGAGTTACGAGATGCCGAATGGACGACCCGGGCATTACAGACGTGTTACGACGAAGTACTTAGTCAACGCGAGTGGTCCAAACGTATGGCCCGGGGTGAGCTATCGTTTGATGAGACGGTGTCGGAGGTTCAGGACCGCCTGCGGACGGCACGGCATGAAATCGTTGCGAACACGGACTCGGAGGCTTCGGTGTTGGTGGTAACGTCAGCCATACCGGTGCAATTGCTCGTCTTCGAGGTCCTCGAACTCGATCTTTCCAACACTGCACTCCCGGTTAACAATATGGGGATCTTCGAACTGACCTGGGGGCAGCGTTCCGACTCGGTCCGCCAGCTAAATTCGACCTCACATCTACCAGGGAACCTTCAGACCCGAGATTACTTCGTGAGTAGCAACCGCTCCGAATCGTGACTGAGAATGACTGCTGGAGCCCGCTTTCAGCGGGCCGATGGACCTGATCCTGTGCCATGAGCGGTTAGGCTCATCGATCGGTACTGGGTCGTGGTGTTTGCCGGAATTCCGTCGGCTACCAACATGCGATACTGGGCGTCGGGCCCGCCGGCTATAGTTTTATACCAACCGAGGACAATGTTCGACCATGCACCCGTTCGATGGTAACGGTGTTGAAGAGTTCGTGGGGCGTGAGGCGCTTTCACTCGACGACGAGGAGGCTCGAGGGTTTCTCTCCCGAATAGGGTATGGGGTTTTGGCTGTCGCCAAGGAGGGGCAGTCGTACGCATTTCCCACGTCGTTCGGCTACGATGGGGAGTCGACACTGTATTTCCAGTTCGAACGCGAAACCGATAGCCGCAAGATGGCGTTCGTCGATGCGACCGAGCGGGCGACATACGTCGTGTACAACGTGCAACCCCCGGAGTGGCGGAGTGTCATTGTGGAGGGCTCTCTCAGTATCGTCGCCGAAGAGGACCTTGAAACGGCATATCAAGCGCATCGAGCCAATGCGTGGGTGCCCATGAACGTCTTCTCCAAACCACTCGGGGACGTTGAGTTCGAATTTTATGAATTGGACATCGATGCGATCTCCGGGTATGGAACGGATGCGTCCGCGGACGTACCGGATTGATTGATTGGGTCACCGTAAAGGCTTCACGGGTGCTCAAATTCGCCCTGGGGGGTGGCGATATCGTTTAGTCGTTCGGGAGTGAGTAACAGGTATGTCGTCCAGCAATTGGGAAACGATCGACTCGGAGATCGTCAATTCGTATCCGAAATTTCAGACGCGACGGGACGAGGTTCGCCTCGCCGATGGAAGCCAACTGGCATTTCATTACGTCACTGAACCGCCCGGAGTGGTGATTCTTCCGTTTACGCGGACTAATGAGGTGGTGATCATCGAGGAGTGGCGTCAATCAGTTGAGCGTGTTACTAAGAGCCTTCCTGCCGGGACGGTGGAAGAGTCCGAATCGCCGGCGGAGGCGGTACGGCGTGAACTCGCTGAGGAAACCGGCTACGAACCAGGTTCGATCCGACACCTTCAGACGATCGAACCATCGAACGGCGTTACGAACGCTGTCCACCATCATTTCGTTGCCACTGGCTGCGAACGAACCAGAGAGCAAGATCTCGATACCGATGAGTCGATTCGAGTCGCGAAAATGGCCTATGGTGATCTTCTCGACACCGTTTTGGCGAACGAGATTCGAGATGGCCGGACGATTTCATGCATGACCTATTACGAACTCACCACCAGCGGGGACCCCGGTCGGTAATCGACGAACGGCACAAGTTCCGGATGGCCGGTGTATTGTCCCTGTTGGCGCCCTCTGCCCGTTCTGTCCGAAGCCATGAATCCACGGAGGGACGAAAATATGTATTTCACAACAGTTATTACCTATATTCACAAGCGTATTCAATTGTGTACCCACCAATTTGGTTGTCGACTCATGGATAGGTAAACCGGTCAACACCAGAGACCGTACCGTCACCGGAGCCATCCGTTGCCGGTACTGGGTCCTTCTGCCAGGTCCAGCACTGAGACCTGAACGCTGGTCAACGTGCAGCTTTGCTGGTTCGCGCTCGCTTGCGCGCGATCAGGAACGCGAGGCCGACTATCGCCCCCGCGTAGTGGCGGAACGTTCAGGCAGCGTCCCCAGGTGGCACCGGACTGGCGGGCGGCCAGGGCGGTGTCGGCGGGGATGGCGGGCCAGACGGCCGAGACCTGCCGCGACGAATACCGGCTGTGGAAGCGCGCTGGCGGAGAGATACGTCAGTATCTACAGGACGGTACCGGCTGTGACGAGCGTCAGCGTGACGCGCCCGGGAGGCCGTCCAGCAGGTTTCGGCGGCGGTCGCCAGGGCGGCCGTGGCGATCGCCAGTCGCCCTCACGTAGTCTGAGCGACTACCATGCCGTCGTGTCGACGGTAGGGTTGTTTGAGGCCGCACAGTCGGACCGCGGCTGCCGTGACGGCAGACGAGTCAGGCTACGATACCAACGCCCCGATGTCGCCGTTTCCGCCGGCCCGATGCGCGTCCGCACCAGCACTGTCCGGCCGCAATGGTGGGTGAAAATATCTTCAGTAGCCTGCGCAACAGAAACAT
>CAZKGF010000168.1:0-5168 GCA_964552115.1 uncultured Halobacteriales archaeon | reverse complement strand
CCAGGTTCGAGGAGGCCTCCGACATCGCGATGACGTAGTAGGCCTCGACGGCGTGTTCGACCGACGGTAGTTCGATCCGATGCGTCTCGGCACCCTGGTCTTCGAGTTCTCCGATTGCTGCGCGAAACGTCGAGACAACGTCTTCGTTCGCGCCATCGAGTAGCTCCTCCGGGATGCCGATCTGGAGGCCTTCCACACTGCCGTCAGCGGCAGCTGCGTACGACGCGTCTCCCTGATCCGGTGGCTCGCGGGTTGTCGCGTCGCGTTCGTCCGGCCCGGCAATGACGTCGAGGAGTTCGGCGGCCGACCGGACCGAGGGAGCGATGGGACCGATCTGTTCCAAACTGTTTCCGTAGGCGACTAAGCCGTATCGCGAAACCAGGCCGTAGGTCGGCTTGATCCCGACGACACCACAGAAGGCCGCGGGGCAGCGGATCGATCCGCCGGTGTCCGTCCCGAGTGCCAGATCGGCGTCACCGGCGGCGACGACCGCCGCCGACCCTCCGGAGGAGCCGCCCGGGACGTGACCGGGTGCGGCCGGATTCTCCGTTGGGCCGAAGTGTGACGTCTCGGTGGTCGTTCCCATGCCGAACTCGTCCATATTCGTCTTCCCGGGAATCGTTGCGCCTGCGTCGAGGACACGCTCGACGACCGTCGCGTCGTAGGGAGGCACGTAGTCGGCAAGCATGGCCGACCCACAGGTCGTGCGAATCCCCTCAGTCGAGAGGTTGTCCTTGATTGCGACTGTCTGGCCGGCCAGCGGACCGGTATCGCTCCCCTGCCGGGACTCTTCCGTAATGAAGCCGTTGTACTCCATCGCCTCAGGACACCCGCGGTCCTTTGAAATGGCCGTCTTCGGTCTCCGGTGCGTTTTGAAGCGCCTCGGCCTGGGATAGGGAGTCGCGCTCCTCGTCGGGCCGCATGACGTTTGTCAATTCGGGCTCGCTCTCGATTTCCGGAACCGATTCGAGGGCATCGAACGCAGCGAGGATATCCTCGAATTCGGACGTAAACTGCGCCAGCTCCGCATCGTCCAGGTCGATGCGTGCCAGGTCGGCGACGTGCCTGACCGCTTCTTCGTCGACCGCGGACTCGGTCATGCTCGGTCGGAGTGGAGGCTGGGCGGTAAGGATTACGATCAGGCTGGATTTGGATTCGGCAAAGAATAGTTGCGTGACACGAAATGAAACCTCGATTTTGAGGAGCGTAAACTGACGAAACTTTTAAGTCGGACTGCCCACAACAGAAACTCGTAATAGCGTTTTCCGGGTGCAAACCCGTCGAGTCCCACAAGATGACCGATACCTCCACCAGACACGGCACGCGCGTCCGCGAAAGCGAGAGCGAGCGGACGGAGGAAACGACATCCGAGGAAGAGGGCCTCACTTGTCCCGAATGCGGTGGCAAACTTGCCTCTGACGACGCCCGTGGCGAGACCGTCTGTGAAGACTGTGGCCTCGTCGTCGAGGAAGACGAAATCGATCCGGGCCCCGAATGGCGTGCGTTCGATGCCAAAGAAAAGGACGAAAAGTCCCGCGTCGGCGCCCCCACGACCCAAATGATGCACGACAAGGGCCTGTCGACCAACATCGGTTGGCAAGACAAAGACGCCTACGGGAACGCCCTCTCATCTCGGCAACGCGAGAAAATGCAGCGCTTGCGCACGTGGAACGAACGGTTCCGAACGCGCGACTCGAAGGAGCGCAATCTCAAGCAAGCGCTCGGCGAAATCGATCGGATGGCCAGCGCGCTTGGGCTCCCGGAGAACGTCCGGGAAACGGCGTCGGTAATTTACCGCCGTGCGCTCGACGAGGACCTCCTTCCAGGCCGGTCGATCGAGGGCGTCGCGACGGCGTCACTCTATGCCGCTGCCCGCCAGGCCGGAACCCCTCGTAGCCTCGACGAAATCACGAGCGTCTCACGGGTCGAAAAAGACGAGATTGCCCGGACGTACCGGTACGTGGTTCGTGAACTCTCACTCGAGATCAAGCCGGCCGATCCCGAAAGCTACGTTCCGCGGTTCGCTTCGGACCTGAACCTCTCCGAGGAGGTCGAGCGACGAGCTCGTCAACTCCTGCAGACCGCCAAGGACGAAGGCGTTCACTCCGGGAAATCGCCCGTCGGCCTCGCGGCAGCCGCGGTGTACGCCGCCTCGTTGCTCACCAACGAGAAGGTGACCCAGAGCGAGGTTTCTGAGGTCGCGAATATTTCGGAGGTCACCATCCGGAACCGGTACCACGAACTGCTCGAGGCCGAAGAAGGCGTCCCCGGGATCTGAGCGGAGTACTGATCGAGCCCGAATTACATCAGCCGTTCTATTAATCATCAATCCAGGTGTGTGTCATGGACCAATCACAGAGCGACAGATCCGGACGAACCCGTCGTCGGTTCCTGGTGAGTGCCGTTGGGACGGCGACCGTCGTTCTCGCCGGGTGTGCTGGCGGGGACGGCGGGGACGGTGACCGGGAGACAGTTCCAGGGAGTACCTATCCCGCAATCGATACCTGGCTGACCGAGACCGATATCGGTGGGGCCGCGAGTACTTACGACGGCACGCTGGTCGACCTGCGCGAGCGGGGAACGGTAACCGTCGACGTCGGGGCATCGGGCAACAATGGCTCGTTCGGTTTCGGTCCCGCCGGGATCGTCGTCTCGACCGGGACGACCGTCGACTTCAATTGGACGGGCCAAGGAAATCCCCACAACGTCGAGGCCCAACCTGGCGACCAACTCGGGGAGTCGGACTACACCTTCCGGTCCGGCGACCGAGAGGGCGGGACGGGTGTCAAATTTTCCTACGATTTCGACGATGCTGGCGTTGCGCTA
The DNA here is from genome assembly GCA_964552115.1 of uncultured Halobacteriales archaeon. Classification (GTDB taxonomy): domain Archaea; phylum Halobacteriota; class Halobacteria; order Halobacteriales; family Haloarculaceae; genus CAZKGF01. Next base: position 2,342 of record CAZKGF010000168.1, on the reverse strand, counting down.
TATCATTGCCAGCCCCATCTCGCGATCGGGATGAAAGGCGGCATCGCCGTCGAATAGGGCTCGTTGCAGACCGAACCAAACTGGTATATCTTGCCCGGGTGAAGGCGGCGTCATGACTACCGTCCGCGACATCCGCGCTATGGCGGGCGAGGAACCGATTACGATGGTGACCGCCTACGACGCGGTGACAGCAGAATTAGCCGAAGCAGGCGGGGTCGATGCGGTGCTCATCGGGGACAGTATGGGGAATGCCGTCCTCGGCTACGAAGACACGCTGCCCGTCACGGTCGACGAAACGGCCTCGCGAACGGGCGCCGTAGCCCGGGGGGTCGACGACGCACTCGTCGTCGCCGATCTACCGTTTCTTTCCTTCGGGCACGATCTGGCCACGGCAGTCGAAAACGCCGGGCGGATGCTCAAAGAAGAGGGGGCGAACGCCGTCAAAATCGAATCCGGCCCCCATACGGTCGACCTCACAGATCGACTCACCGACATGGGAATTCCGGTCATGGCTCACGATGGACTGACGCCCCAGAGCGTCAACCAGACCGGCTATACACGCCAAGGCTCCGATCCTGAGATTGCCCGTGAGATCTATGACCGTGCGATTGCCCATGCCGAAGCTGGCGCGTTCGCGTCCGTCCTGGAGCATGTCCCCGCCAATCTCGCTGCCCAGATTACTGACGAACTCGACATCCCGACGATCGGTATTGGCGCGGGATCGGCCTGTGACGGACAGGTGTTAGTGTATACCGATGTCGTCGGTCTCAGCGAGCGATCGCCCCCCTTTGCCCGCGCGTTTGGGGACGCACGGACGGAAATGGTCGATGCCTTTTCCGACTACGTCGAAGCCGTCGAATCCGGCGAATTCCCCGCCGACGAACACAGCCACGTGGCCGATGAGTTGGACGATCTCTACTGAGTTCCTACCCGCGCACAAAACCCCTCGATCGTCTCGTTGAATGCGGTCGGTCGCTCCACCATTGCGAGATGTGCTGCCTCCGGAATTACTGCGAGGTCACAGTTGGGAATGTGTTCGACGAAGTACTCGTGGTACGAGACGGGTGTCAACCCGTCGTGTTCTCCAACGACTGCCAGGATGGGACAGTCGATGTCGCCCAGTCGATCCCTGACATCGAATTCGTGACACGACAGGAAATCCCGTCTGGTGACGGCTCTCCCCGCCGCTTGCATGGCAGTGCGCGAACGTGATCTGACGGATTCGTCGGGGTCGTGAAACAGTCGGTCCGGCCCGTGGAGAAACTCGATCGCCCGGTCGAAGTCATCCGACAGCCACTCTCGGAGGTCGGCTCGTACCGCCAATTTGGCTCCCGACCCGGCGAGGATCGCAGCTCTGGGCTCGAATTCCCCGTCGAGCAACATGTGTTGGACGATTGCGCCACCGAGAGAATTACCCACGAGGATAGATGCGTCGGTTTGCCGAGCCACTGCCTCGACGTCGGCCGCGTAGGCGGCGAGCGTCTCGGGCCCGGGCGGCGTGTCGATGTCTTTGGAGTTTCCATGGCCACTGAGGTCGACGGCGATGGCTGGCGGGGATGGACCGGGAGCTCCATACTGAGCGGCCCAGATGCGGTGATCTCCACCGCTTCCGTGGACGTACAGGATACCGGGGCCCTCGGCGTCGGGCCTGGTGTGACGGTACGCGGTTTCGCGGCCATCGTGTTCGACCGAATGCATCGGATGAGTTGTGAACGCCTGGTGACTTAGACCCCGGTGAATCCGACGTGTGACTCCGGCTATCCTGCCCTGAACCGCAAACAAGCAAGTTGGGGTATAGGCACCAAATAGGGGTAATAGTTATATAGTAGTATTGCTTACTTGGAGTTAGTATGAGTATCAGACAACAGCTCGCAGAGGAGGGGGTTCCCGTCGACCGCCACGAGGATGAAGACGGGTTCGTCCTTGCGGCCGACTTCGGTCCCCAGACCGACGCCCAGGTCGATATCGCGGGTTCCACCGTCATCGTGGTAACCGCGTCTGACCAACACGAGTTCGAGGTCGAAGGCGACTCGCAAGCGTTTATGCAAAACGGCGTCCTTACGATCGAGGTAGAGAAATGAAGCTTACTGTCAAGCCTCTAAAACAAAAACACGCCGGTCGCGGCCTCGCGGCCGTAGACCGATCGGCCATGGCCGAAATGGGCGTTGAGAACGGCGACTACGTCGTGCTGGAAGGCCATGGAGGCAGCCGCGGGGTTGCCCGCGTTTGGCCGGGGTATCCCGAAGACGAGGGACAGGGCATCGTGCGGATCGATGGCCAGCTTCGGCAGGAAGCTGATGTCGGGATCGACGACAAGGTCCAGGTTGAGCCTGCGGACGTTC
>CAZKGF010000167.1:0-5200 GCA_964552115.1 uncultured Halobacteriales archaeon | reverse complement strand
ACACGTCGCCGCGCGGCCCCATCGTCTCAGCGCCGACGGCAGATCACCGGCTCGCCCCGCAAACGTTCGCAACCTGTCGGTATATGGACGTGCTCCCGACCGACGACGGGTGGGACGTCTACTTCGAAATGGCTCGCGAGGACGGTTCGTTCGCACTGTACCACCAGCGACTCACGGCCCAGCGCTTCGAGTCATGACCGGGGGTGGGTCTACCGATTCGGACACGGAACGCCCGTACGTCGAATATTGCATCGCAAACACGTCTGCCGATCGTCGTCGTGCTCTGCAGAACGCAGATATCCCGACGCGCGGAGTTGCGTGTCTCGACCGCTGTGGTCGATGCTACCGATCGCAGTTTCTGGTCGTGGACGGAACTCCGATCGACGGGCCATCCTGCGATCGATTCGTCGACGAACTGAATACGGGTGACGCTGAGTGAACGTATTGCTGGTCTCGGTCGATAGTCTCCGCCGGGACTTCCTCTCCACCTACCGGGATCGACCGTTCGGCTACGACTACACCGTCGAAACGCCGAACCTCGATCGGTTCGCCGACCGAGCGACAGTGTTCGACACACACTACGCGGGCAGCCTCTTCTGCATGCCAGCGCGCCGCGAGTGGCTCACCGGCACTCGCGAATTCCCCTGGCGAGGGTGGGGTCCGATCGAACCGTTCGATACAACGCTTCCACGGATCGCTCGCGAGAACGGCACCGTCTCGGCGCTCGTGACCGATCACTACCACTACTTCCAGCACGGTGCTTCAGGGTATTACGAGGATTTCAACGGATTCGAGTTCGTTCGAGGGCACGAGCACGACGCCTGGCGAACGGCACCGCCGGATATCGACGGAGATTTTGCATCTCAAATCCGGGCGACAGATCCAAACGAACTGTCCTACATGCACCGGGCACAGTACGCCCGGAACGTCGCCGACTTCGACAGTGACGCAGAATCGGAGTTCTTTGCGCCGCAAGTGTTCTCGAGTGCCGCTCGGTGGATCGAAGACAACCAGTCGTGGGACGACTGGTTCTGTTTCGTCGATAGCTTCGACGTGCACGAACCCTTCCACTGTCCGGAACCGTACGCGTCGATGTACACCGACGAGGATCCCCGCGATCCGAGTCTCCCGGTGTGGCCGCGGTGGGGAAGTGTCGACGATGGACAGGCAGCCATCGACGACCGTGAGCTGGCGTTCGTCAAAGCACAGTTCGCTGGCAAGGTAACGATGGTTGACGAGTGGTTCGGACGGCTGATCGACCGTCTGGAGTCGACTGAAGCGTGGTCTGACACGGTCGTGATCGTGACCGCTGACCACGGATTTTCGCTGGGCGATCATGGCTGGTTGGGGAAGACCGACGGCCCGTTGTACGATACTTTGGCCCATACTCCGTTGGTAATCTGGCATCCAGAGTACAGTCCTGACGTCGATCGCGTTGATGCGCTGACGAGTGCGGTCGATCTCCACCCGACGATTGCGGCGGTACTGGGCGCTGAGACAACCGGGCCGCATGGCCGGTCGGTACTGCCGTTGCTCGAGGAATCGGTCGCTTCGGTCCGAGAGACGGCGTTGTACGGCATCTGGGGATCGGATATCAATATTACCGACGGTCAGTACACCTACCATCGCCAGTGCGACGAGGCACGATCGGCAGTGGCCCGATCCACATTCCAGTTGAATCCACGTGCAGTCTTCCAACCGCCGGAACCGCCATCGGATCCGACGCCGTCCACGCTCCCCTACGCCGAGTGCCCTGTGTGGCGATACGAGGCTCCCAGCATCTCGCGACAGGAGAGTTCGTTGCTGTTCGACACGGCAGCAGATCCTCAGCAACAAGATGACGTGCTGACAGCAGCTCCCGAACAAGCGCGCCGGATGCGGGTATCGCTCGAAGAACGGCTGGATGATCTATCGGTCCAACCGTCTGAATACGTTCGCGTCGGCGTTCCAGCTCCGTCTCGGTCTGAGTGACGGTTCTGACAAAACGAACCACTACGCAGAATAGTTGTCTCCCAAATCTTTAAGGCCCCACGTTAGTCATTAGGTATCTATGGGAACGTCCCACAACAAACAGCTGCCACGACGAACAGTGCTTGGAAGTGCCGCCGCGATAGCTGGCGGCCTTGCAGGTTGTATCGGCGGCGGTGGCGGCGGTGACGGTGGTGGCGACTCCATCGAGTACTGGAGTATTCACAACTCCGAAGACCGTCGCTCCGCAATCGAACCGACGATCGAATCGTTCTCAGATGAATCAGGCGTCGACGTCCAGACGAACTTCGTCGACAACAACGATATCGGCACGCAACTCCAGAGTGCCATAGCGTCCGATTCGTTGCCTGACACGGCGCTCCTGGCAGTTCAGGACATCCAGCGTCTGGGCAACGACGGCGCCGTCTCGACTGAGAGTGCGACCGCCGTCGTCGAAGAACTCGGCGAGGACGACTTCCGCGAAGCTACACTCAACTTCGTGAGCGATCCCGACGGTGGCTACTACGCCGTCCCCTCGACCTCGTGGGTACAGGGAGTCTGGTACCGCCAGAGCGCTTTCGAGGAAGAGGGGCTCGACGACCCACTTACCTGGGATGCCATCCTCGAAGCTGCCGAAACATTCCACGACCCGGACAACGGAACGTACGGGATCGGATTCGGCACCCAGCAGGACGCCTACGCTCGCCAGTGCTTCACGCAGATGGCTCGAGCCAATGGTGGGCTGGTCGTCAACGCTGATGGCGAGGTCGTCTTCGACGAACCCGAAATCGTCGAGACGCTCCAGTACGTCCAAGACCTGAGCCAATACGCACCAGGTGCGATCACGTTCGACGACACCCGTCAGCTCTACGAGAACGAGGAAATCCACATGACGCTGTGGTCGACGAACATCCTCCGTCACATCCTCAACAACGTCGGCGAAGAGATGGCACAGGATACCGGGTTTGCCTCCTACATGGAGAACACACGACAGTCCACGTACGGACAGGTCCTCGGACACCCCATCTTCAACAGCTCGGAGGAGAAGCGAGAATCCGCCCAGGATCTCGTCTCCCACGTGACCTCCGGCGACGCCTACATCGCGTGGGCTCACGCAGCCCCCGGGGGAATGGTTCCGGCCCGCCAGTCCATCACGGAAACCGAGGAGTACCAGGACAACGAGATCCTTTCCGCTTGGGGGGATACGATCTCCCAATTCACGTCCGCGATGGACAACATGGAGCGCTTCGACCTCGTCGACGGGACGCAAGTCCCCGAGTTCGGCGACATCGCCAGTGCTGCACTCGTCGAAGGCGCCGTTAACCGCGTCGCTGTCCAGGGGGACGACCCGGAGACCGTCGCACAGGAGCAGGCTGACGAGATGCGGAACGTGATCTAGGGAATGGCGTCCACCACGTTGTTGCGGGACCGGATCGAGCGTATCGATCCACGCCGCCGGGAGATGCTGCTGGGCTATCTGCTGGTGTTGCCGTCGCTGCTTCTCATCGGCGCAGTGATACTGTATCCGCTGGTATACAACCTCTACCTCGGATTTACGGAAGTACCGCTGAACCCAGATCGGTCACCCATCTGGATCGGTCTGGAGAACTACGAGACGCTCCTCAACAGCGACCGATTCTGGGACGCCACCTACAATACCGTCATCTTCACTGTCGCCAGCGCACTGCTCGCAACCGCGGTCGGACTCGGCGTCGCAATCCTATTCGACCGAACGTTCCGCGGCCGCAGACTCGTCCGCGGCCTCGTACTACTCCCCCACGTTACACCCATAATCGCCGTCGCGTTCGCCTGGCAGTTCATGCTCGATCCACTGTGGGGGAATCTTCCGGACTTCCTCGCATGGCTCGGCATCTACGAGAGTGACGTTGGCCTACTGCAGTCTCGTGAGCACGCGTTAAAGATGGCAATTATCTTCGACACGTGGCGTAACTTCCCCTTTGCCTTCCTGCTGTTTATCGCGCGCCTCCAAGCAATCCCACAGAGCATGTACGAAGCAGCGACCATCGACGGTGCCGGCCGATTCGCGCAATTCAAGGACATTATTCTCCCCGAATTGAAAGGAACGATTTTGATCGCGATCCTGCTCCGATTCGTCTGGGAGTTCAACGCGTTCGAGCCCGTCTGGCTGCTCACGCGAAACCTCGAGACGCTCCCGATTTACGCCTACAAGTCGGCGTTCGGGACCTACGAGCAGGGCCTCGGTGCGGCGATCGCTGTTATGCTGTTCTTGTTCCAGCTCGTCATGGTCGCCGTCTACATGCGCTTCGTGGGGGAGGATGAGCTATGACGATCCGAGAGAACGTGATCAATGGCTTTCGAGTGCTGCACGATGGTCACCGTCGGTCATCGCTCCTCGGACGGATCGGCTTCTACATCGCGACCGGGTTGACGCTCCTCTTCTCCCTGTACCCATTCTACGTGATGTTCATCACGAGCGTCTCCACCAACGAATCGCTGTATTCGCAGGATCGAGGGCCCATCCCTTCCTCGTTCACGCTCGAACACTACGAGGTCATTTTCGGAAGCGGGTCGTTCCCGGTGCAGACCTACTTCTGGAATAGCCTCTCGGTTGCCCTGGTCACGTCAGTCATTGCATTGATCGTCAGTATCCTCGGAGCGTACAGCTTCACTCGGCTGGAGTACCCGGGGAGCACCATGATTCGCCGGGGAATTATCGTGGTATACATGCTCGCGGCGATAACCCTCGTCGTTCCCCTGTTCCAGTTACTCGTACGGTTCAATCTCGTCGATACGCGAATGAGCCTCTACATCACGTACACGGTCAAGACGCTCCCGCTGACGTTGTACATCCTCTGGAACTACTTCCGATCGATCCCGGTCGAGATCGAGGAGGCGGCGTTCATCGACGGCTACTCCAGACTCGAGACGATCGCTCGCGTGATCGTCCCCGTGAGCTTGCCCGTCCTCGTTGCTGCATTCCTCTTCTCCTTCAAGATCGCCTGGAACGAGTACCTGTTCGCGAGCGTATTCCTGCAATCGGAGTCGCTGTACACCCTTCCGATCGGCATCGAAGCGCTCGATAGTGCATTCCAGAACGTGTGGGGGGAGATCATGGCAGCATCGATCATCACCACGCTCCCGATCATCGTGATGTTCCTGTACCTCGAGAAGTACATGGTCGAAGGACTAACCGCTGGAGCGGTGGAGGGATGACATGACGGACCAACGTGGTACGACGACGCCGATGCCG
>CAZKGF010000166.1:0-5228 GCA_964552115.1 uncultured Halobacteriales archaeon | reverse complement strand
GGCCGGCGGTTCGAATCCGCCCCGACCCATACGCGGTCCGCACGGTTTCTATACGGACGGTTTCGGGGGTTTCAAGCCCTATAGGGCTCGTTTTCGAGCGGTGCCGGCGGATATCGCCGCCACGTCAGTTTCGGGACCCACTCGGGTTTCGAAGGGGGGTCGCCGCCCTCTGGTGTTCCGAGTGATATCAAGCAGCCCTTGGCCAAATAGATCCCCCACTATTCCGCAGGAAGTAACACGTCTGGCTCTGAACCAAGCCTTATCAGAAAAAGTCCCTGTGGCGCTCGTTATTCCACGTCGCGATTCCGACGGGAGATCTCCCCGGTGGGGATTTCGATGGTGTTCTCGACCCCGGTCTTCACGGGATGTTCGATCAACTCGATCGGTGACCGAATAGATGGTCGGTTCGGTTGGCCGCGGGGACGACAGTTACGTCAGACGCACCACTTCCTCCTCGTCACCGTTCTTGGAGGTCCGACGGCGATGTCCTGGCCTCTGTTTTGATAGATAAGTATCTCGCTGGGGTCGTCTCGATCGGCCGGCGCCGCAATTCGCGAAAAGCGGCACTCGTTACACCCGATCCGGAATCTGGGGGCGTCAGCCAGGTCGTTTGTAGCTCGGTTTGCTGCTACCGCACGAGGCCGCTGAACGTCTCGATTTTTTTGGATGCTGGCTGGTACTCAACGATACCCGCTTCGGACAAGACGGGAAGATGGTGGTGATGGAGAGTGATGACTACCTGCTCGACGTCGGCCGTCGGTTCGCTACCGGCCCCGTTCTCACGCTTGGAGATGGCCCAGGCCAACTCCATCAGATCCATCGGCGCCGGTCGTTCTTCGAGTACATTGAGGAGGATCCGCCGTCGTTCCGAGGAGAGAAGTCGATGTAGTTCACTCTCGGCGAGTATAACCTTGCCTGACCCGTTAATTTCTCGTTCGCTGGTTGACTGAGACATGGATATTCTTACCCCTCGTGGGTTACCAGCTAGACTGCCCGGCATCTGCATATCCTCATCCCCTAAAGAGATTGGTGAGCCGCCAGGATTCATGCCGAGGCCAAGCGCGAGAGGTTTCTGGAGACAAGCGGGAGCTTCCACAAGCGTGACGATCTCGATCCGAGAAAATATGGTATGCCTCCGCATGCGGAGGTTTGATGGGGCTGGAAGGTGTGTCGTTCCCTCATGTCCTCGAACTCGCTGACTACAGCCCTTCAGGAAACGTTGGCTCTTTTTGATGGCTCATGCGCACCATTAACAACCATCGAAGCGGCGGATCGTCTCGATATCGGCCGCCGGAGCACCTACGAGAGGTTAGAGCGTCTGGCCGAGCGGGGAGAGATAGAGACCAAAGTAGCGGGTGCAAACGGCCGCATCTGGTGGCGTCCGCTCCCAGGGACGGATGACCGACTCGAGGCGAGCAGGGAGGATCGACCGATCATTCTCGAGTCCCTCGTGGACGTTCTCGACGGCGCGGAGGTCGGCGTGTTCGTGCTCGACGACACCTTCGACGTGGCCTGGGTCAATGAGGCCACGGAACGGTACTTCGGACTCGACCGCGAGCAGGTGATCGGTCGAGACAAGCGAACGCTAATCGAGGAGGAGATAGCCGCAATCATCGAGGACGCCGACCATTTTTCTGACACTGTCCTGGCCACCTACGAGAACAACACGTACATTGAACGGTTCGAGTGTCGAGTAACGACAGGCGACGGACGAGAGGAGCGCTGGTTGGAACACCGGAGCAAACCCATCGGGAGTGGCCACTACAGTGGTGGACGGATCGAGTACTACTATGACCTCACCGAGCAGCATCGCTCGGACCAGGCCCTCCACGAAACCGAACACCAGGTTCAATCACAGGTTGACACTGTCGAGGAGTACGCCGTCTTCGTGCTGGATTCGGAGGGCCAGGTACAGACCTGGAATGAGGGTGCCCGGGAGATCAAGGGCTATTCGGAGGACAAGATTCTCGGCGAGCATGTCTCCCGATTATACACCGAGGAGGATTGCGAGTCGGGCGTCCCGGAGAAGAACCTCGATACAGCAGACGCAGAAGGATCGATTGACGTCGAAGGCTGGTGGGTCCGCGCTGACGGCTCGACTATCTGGGGTCACGGCACCATCACGGCGATCCACGACGAGGATGGCCACCTGGATGGATTCGTTATAGTAGTCCGTGACCTCTCTCACCGCCGCGAGCGCGAACAGACACTACTGACCGCAACGAATGTCGCCCAACGGGAACGACAGGATGAGTTACTCCACCGACAGCACGACGGTGGCGAGGGCGATCTGGAACAGGTGATCGATCGCGTCGACGATATCGTATATGGCCTCGACAACGAGTGGCGGTTCACTTATTTAAACGAGCAGGCCGGAGCGGTCCTCGGCAGAGATGTTGGTGACCTTCGAGGACGTGAAATCTGGGAGATGTTCCCGGAAGCGAAGGACAACCCAATCCACGAGGTCTTCGAGATGGCGATGGAGACCCAGGAACCGACCCGGATGGAGCGCTATTCCGGGCTCTTGGAGATGTGGATGGAGCTGCGGGTCTACCCCTCCGAATCCGGCCTCTCAGTCTACTTTACTGACATTGATGAGCGAAAGAAGGCCGAACAGGAACTCGAGGCGCAGCGACAGCACTTGGTGGCGTTGAACAACCTGAACGAGGTCGTCCGCGAGATCACGGACGCGGTGATTGATAGGTCCAGCCGCGAGGAGATCGAGGAGGTCGTATGTGAGCGGCTCGCCGCCTCGGAGTCGTACTCCTTCGCCTGGATCGGCGAAGTTGACGTCTGGTCGGATACGGTGAATCTCCGGACGGAGGCGGGCGTCTCCGGCTACCTCGACGACATCACGATCTCCGTCGATCCCGACGACGAGCGAAGCCAGGGGCCGACTGGTCGGGCGTTCATCGAACGTGAGATCCAGTTCGTCCAGGATGTCGACCACGATTCGAGCCATGATCCTTGGCGCGATCACGTCCGCGATCACCAGTTCAGGTCCTCCGCTGCTATCCCCATCGCCCACGAAGGGACGCTCTACGGCGTGCTGAACGTCTATGCCCTCCGACCTAACGGGTTCGCCGAGAACGAGCGGACAGTGATCGGCCAGCTCGGCGAAGTGATCGGCCACGCGATCGCGGCCATCGAGCGGCAGCGGGCGCTGACGAGCGACGAACTCCTCGAACTCGAGGTACAGCTTGGTGACTTCTTCAGGGGAATCGACGTTCCTCTGGATCCTGAAGGGGCGATCACCCTCGATCGGGGGGTCCCGGCCGGGCATGGTAATTTCCTCGAGTATGGAACAGCCACCGAGGATACTATGGATGTGGTTGAGCATCTCGTCGAGTCTGAAACCTTCCCCCACTGGGAGTCAGTAGACGTCATCCGGAGGGACGGCAACACGGTCCACTTCGAAGCGAAGCTGGTCGACCCGCCAGTGCTCTCGACGGTGACTGCATACGGTGGCTACATCGACGTTGCACGAATCGAGAATGGTAACTGTTACATGCGAATCCACCTCCCACCTGGCGCAAACGTCCGCCTGGTCCGCGATTCCATCAAGGAGGCATATCCAGGAATGCAGCTGGTTGCTCATCACCAAATCGACCGAAACCAGGAATCAGCCAGAGGACTGAGAAGTACTTTCTATGAGACCCTCACTGAACGCCAGCGGGCGGCGCTCGAGGCGGGCTACTTTGCCGGCTACTTCGAGTGGCCACGCGACACAAAGGGTGAGGAGGTGGCTGAGTCGCTGGCTGTCTCCCCAGCCACCTACCACCAGCACCTCCGGAATGGCCAGCGAAAGCTCCTTGAGGCGGTCTTCGAGGGTTAACCTCGGGTGGATACTGAACAGGGGACGTCAACTTGATTGGCATCACTGCTTAACTCACCCACTGGGCCTTGTTTAGACGCCCCAGATCAAGCGCTTCAGGCCCTCACGGCCAGTTCTATGTTTCTGACGGTGGCCATTAGGACGAGTTCTCTGAACCGGCCAAACCAGGTTCTGGCCAGGGCGCGTGTCTTGCAGGACCAATCGGTTCGGATCGGCGGATAGTTGCCTTGAGGGGAGTGACGCCGAACCCTGCGTGAACCGCCTCAGTATGTCCCAAGCGGTAGTCAATAGAGCGCGTTCAACACTATCGCGAAAGCGACAGCAATTGGAACGCGTCTTTGCGTTCCGGAAATACGGTTCCAAATCGAGTTGCGTGCCCTTGGCTCGACACTTTCGAACCAGAGGCTCGTTAATTTTCGCCGGGACAATGGATTACCCGGAATAATCCCGGGTCCTGACTGAAGTTATCGAACGGTGCTTGGTGTGGGAGTCGGATGCTTCAATCCTACGTTCAAATGGGTCCATTGGCTTTGCGTTTCAGAACTATGATCCCAATTCCTCCACATTTGACGAAATTGCACTCACCTATGAATTTGTGATAGGCTCCGACCAGCATCTCCCCGGCTTTCGGCTGTGTTGACGTGGCCGGGCGTTCTCTTGCTACTGGAATGCGTCGTGTCGTCCACAGGATTCGTAGATAATAATGTTCGAAGCAGCTGTCAGCAGCGCTTGGGCCCTCTACAGACACATCACGACTGAGCAGGTTGCAAAACCGATACGTACCCTCGATTCAGCAAAACGGTACTGTCAGCCCTGGAAACCACAGCGTGGTGACCCATGCGAGCAGCCTCACGGTCTACTGAAAAAACCAGGCACAGAACCCGACTAAATAGTTATAGAACCCCATCGACAAGTTGAACCGAGATGAGCAAGGGCCTCCAACCCACCATCGTCCTCACACAGAACGACGATGGCTGGTGGACGGCACGCGACGAGACGCGGGGGTTGACGGCCCAGGCCGAAACCCGGGACGAGGCCCTCGCGAACCTCGACGCCGTCATCGACGCCGTCGACAACGATTCAGGTCGCCCGCCCACCGACGAAGAGCTCCGCGAGGCCGGCATAGATCCCGAAGAGAATCGATGATCCGGGAGCGGTGAGCTCCCCGACGTCCTCGAATAATCCGGCCTCGAATGGTCACTTCCACGTTGAAAGAACGGTCGTGCTGAATACAGGGCGCGTATCTGCACCGGTTACGTCAGAAAATCCCCCGGTAACTTCACTCGCACGGATACCGTCAGTCGATTATTCTCCCACTCAGTCGATATATATCTCGAATCTCGCACCGCCATCTTCGCTCTCCGTGATCGCGAGTTGCCAACCGTGGGCCGCC
>CAZKGF010000165.1:0-5387 GCA_964552115.1 uncultured Halobacteriales archaeon | reverse complement strand
GTCAACCGGACCGGTCCACAACCACTCCAGAACATTCTCGAAGATCTGTTCGCCGACCAACCGGTTTCCGTCGAGGAACGATCGATTCCCGAAACGGAAGAGGACCTCGTCGTGTTGGTCGACGCGGGTGATGTCGTCGCCACAAACACACTCACCGAACTCTCGGATGCCATCCTACTGGTCAATTCTGATCTATACATCACCGGCGCTCGGGATGTGGACGAACTCGAATTGCCCGCAGTTATCGCGGGACTCGAAGATGTCTCGTTTACCGTCCGCGGCAATCCACAATCACACAAAGAAAAACTCCTCCTCATAACGAAATCTCGGTACATCGAACGGCTAGCCTGGGAACACGACACCGGAACCCTTCGAACCTCCTTCCAGGAACTCTCCCGACTCGAGGACGAAATCGGGACCCGACGCGTGTACGAACGGCTGGCAGCTGGGGCTACCGATGTGCACGTCTATGGCGTTCCGGATTGGATCCCCCCTGCCGAGATGGAAATAGTGACCCACGCAGGCTACGGAGCTGACTTCCGAGACGCCTGGTTCGTCGTGTACGAATCGGACACCGGAACATCGGCAGCGTTGGTGGCGATCGAGACCGGCCCGCACGTCTGGACCGGCTTTTGGACGTTCGATCCGACACGGACCTCGGAAATCGCCGAGTACATCCGACGTTCGATGTAACCCCATTCGGAGAGGAATGGCTAGCTTAGGAGAATTCGTATCAACGTCCGGATGCGTTAGTAGCGTTCCTGGCAACTACCGAATTGGTTCCAGCCCCGGCCCAACCGACGGCGTGGGCGTTCGCCGCGCCCGTCCGACGACTGGCGGTCAGTGGTGTGACGTGCCACAAGGCTTTTTCCTGTCGGATGAAATGATAGGACAATGAGCGCGTTGGAGGACCTCGTTGATGACGTCGTAGCCGATGCTGACGTGGTGTTCTTGTTCTCGCCGAGTTCTGCCGTCTATCAACCGTTGGCGGAATCGGACTTGCGGACCGTCGTCGTAGGCCCGGAAAATACGGTGGACGCTGAGTCCTTCGTCGAATTACCGCTTGATTTTAGCGACTTACAAGGCCGAGTTCGTTTCGGGCTCGAGGGAGCGCTCGAACAGGGGTTGGTCGAAGAGGGTGACGAGGTCATCTGTGTGACATCCGTCTTTAGCGAGGACATGGATGCCGTCGTCAGGGTTCGAGCGACTGAATTCTCTCAACACGGCGTCTATGGGCTCTTCGTCAATTCCCGGGCCGACCCCTCTGTCATCCGGAACGTCTTCGAGGTGGCGATCGAACTCGGCAAAAAGGGTCAGAAAGGGGAACCAGTTGGGGCGCTATTCGTCGTCGGCGACGCGGGGAAGGTTATGAACAAATCCCGGCCCCTCTCGTACAACCCGTTCGAGAAGTCCCACGTTCACGTGGGTGACCCCATCGTGAACGTGATGCTCAAAGAGTTCTCCCGCCTCGACGGGGCCTTCGTCATCTCCGACTCGGGCAAGATCGTCTCAGCCTACCGATACCTCGAACCCTCTGCTGAAGGCGTAGACATTCCCAAGGGCCTGGGTGCCAGGCACATGGCTGCCGGGGCAATCACCCGTGATACCAACTCGGTCGCCATCGTGCTCTCCGAGAGCGACGGCATGGTTCGAGCCTTCAAAGCTGGCGAACTGATACTGGAGCTGGACCCGGAGGAATATTGAATGGCCATCGAGTCATGGCCCACGTGGATCAGGGAGTTATTCGGCAGTCAGGGAACGTTCATCCTGTCGCTGTTAATACTCGCGCTGGGCCTCGTCCTCGCATACACCGTCTGGCGAGGGATCCACTCCCTCGCGTCGACATACGGCTTCGACGACGCCGTCGAAGGAACACCCTTCGAGCGATGGGCCCGGAGTTTGGGCACCTCAACGATCGGTATCGTCGCCCAGTTGGGCGCAATATTCGTGTACATTGCCGCGCTCATCGTCGCGCTCAATATCGCCCAACTACTCGGGCCAGAATTGTTCTGGGCTCGGTTTACGGGCTTTCTGCCCCGCCTCTTTACGGCAGCGATCGCCATCATTGTCGGGCTGATCGCTGGCGACAAGGCAAGCCTGGTCGTGAGCGAGCGCCTCCGTAGCATCAAACTCCCGGAAGTCGAACTGATTCCGGAACTCGTCCGATACAGTATCTACTACATCGCCGGATTGGTTGCGATGGCCGAACTCGGTGTCGCAACCTCGGCGTTACTCGTTTTACTCGCTGCGTACGCGTTCGGGTTGGTATTTCTCACGGGTATTGCGTGCAAAGATCTCCTGGCGGCTGGCGCAGCAGGCGTCTATCTCTTGCTCGCCCAACCCTACAGCATCGGTGACGAGATCCGAATCGATGACCGACGCGGGATCGTCCAAGAGGTGGATATGTTAGTAACCCACATCGAGTCGGACGAGGAGGAATACATCGTGCCCAACCAGGCTGTGTTTCGATCGGGCGTGGTTCGCATCAGACAGTGACCTCCGAACCGTCATGTTCAATCCTGTTCGATCACCAACTCGCCCACCCGAAGCACGGTGAAACTATCACTATTCCACATGACCGGCGTAGAAGGTCTGAGAACGGTGATGACGGGGGTGCATGTTAACGGCCCTCAGAGTACAACTATAACCCTCCGGTTATTAGGCGTGCATGTCCATGAAGAAGCAAGAGCTCATCCATCTCCACGGGCTCCTGGCCCAGGTACAGACACACTACGAGGAAGAGACAGGAACCGACGTCGAACACGACGAATATGCCGATCTTGGCGTCCAACCAACCTCGATCCACAAATCGAAAACGGATCACAAAGCCGCCGTCTTTGCGATCGCCCAGGGAATTACCTCGTCGATGGAAACCCAAGAGACCGAGCCTGTTTCTGCCGCTGCTGACTGATTTTCTGCCCAGCGTCGCGGCACTCACCCCAAATCCAGTTTCCAGCGACGCTACCTTTCAACAGCGAGAGAGTCCCGCCGTTCACGGCGGGCGTGAATCGCGTAACCTCCTGTGAGGGACCGTCATGCTCCAACTGGTCGTGAGTCTCGAACGGTCACCGGCAATTTCACTTTCACTATAGTTAACTCGGATTGACGTATCCACGGCTCCTACGAGAACTCGCAGATGAAGCGGACCAACACGTTCGCCGTGCGCCCGCTCTCCGAGACCGGAGAGCACCTGCTACGGGAGCTGTTGGACGCTTCTGCCGCTCTCTGGAACGAAGTCAACTACGAACGTCTCATGCGGTATACCGACGAAGACGGCTTCGAGAGCGGCGTGTGGGACGCCGATACAGGCCGACTCGAAGGTCAGTACAAAGGCGTTCTCGGTGCGTCCACCGCCCAACAGGTGATCCGCAAAAACAGCGAAGCGTGGCGCGGGTTCTTCGAGACCAAGAACGCGTATCACGACGACTCGAACACGTCAGTCACGGAACACCCTGAACCGCCTGGCTTCCGTGGCAATGAGGACGATGGCCGGCAACTCAAGACCGTTATTCGAAACACGTCGTACACCGTCGAATGGGGCGAGCGGTCCCGACTTGAGATACTGGTCGGGAGCGAGTTGAAAGACCGATACGACCACACCGGGCGGCTCCGGCTGGAAATCGCTGGCGAGTCGAATTGGCCCGACTACGACAAACAGGGCCGGTTAGATCTGTGGTACGACGAGAGAGATAGCACGTTCAGGGCTTCGCAACCCGTGACTATTACTGATGCACGGGACACTCCACTGGCCGCAGAGACGGCCGCTCTGGACATTGGTGCGAACAATCTCGTGGCCTGTACCACCACGACCGGCGAGCAGTATCTGTACGAGGGTCGCGATCTGTTCCAGCGATTCCGGGAGACGACGCGAGAACTCGCCCGGTTACAGTCGAAACTCGAAAACGGCAGGTACGGTAGCGAGCGTATCAGGCGGCTGTATCGGAAACGCACTCGGCGCCGCGATCACGCCCAAGAAGCGTTGTGTCGTGACCTGCTCGAACGACTCTACGCCGAAGGCGTGGACACGGTGTATATCGGTGGATTGACCGACGTGCTGGAGACGCACTGGTCGGTCGAAACCAACGCCAAGACCCACAACTTCTGGTCGTTCAAGCAGTTTACCGAACGACTCGTCTGTACCGCCGAGGAATACGGTATCTCGGTCGAAGTCAGGTCGGAAGCGTGGACCAGTCAAGAGTGCCCGCAGTGTGGTTCGACGGAGCGAACGACACGGCACCAGGACACACTCACCTGTCCGTGTGGGTTCGAGGGACACGCTGACCTCACAGCGTCGGAGACGTTCCTAGAGCGGCATGCGACCAACGCAGTCAGGCCGATGGCACGGCCCGTGCGGTTCGAGTGGGACGACCACCAATGGTCGGGGACACCACACCCTCACGAACGTCCCAAAGAACAGCGCACAGACCCGAGTACCGTCCACCGTGACGGGAATATTGCCTCCGGCGAGTCATAGACCGGCTGAGATTCCCACGGAGGAAACCGCGCCGGTTACGGCGAGGAGGATGTCATTCGTCAATTAGTTCTTCGAACTCGGGAAGGACGTCTCCCTCCCCGGTCGGCGCTCGGTCACCATCGGTCTCGTCGCTGTTAGTCTCACTCGGTTCGGACGATTCAGTGGTGGTTTCGGGGTCGTCTGTGTCGGCTTCCTCGTCGTCTTCGTCTTCGATCTCTTCGATTTCGAGCACATCCAGAGGAATGTTTTCGAGCCGCTGCCCGATCTCTTTTCGTGCGATCCGAGCAGCATGTTCGTCCCGCTCGACGTTGAACACGGTCATTTCCAATTCGAGTGCGACCAGGCTTTCGTCAGCAGCCAGGAACGCTGGCTCGAGGGCGTCACCGCAGTGTGGACACGACCGTTCGCCCATATTGATTTCGACGTAATTGAGGTCGGGGTTGAGCATCTCACCGGTCTTCGAAATGGCAATGCGGACGGCCTCGTCTGCGGTTTCGACATCGTAGACCGGCACCGCGGCCTCGACAACAACACGGCAATCCATACCGTGTGTATGATTGGCTAACAATAAGAAGGTTCGCCCGGTCCGAAAACCGCAAGGCGTTCCGGCGACTTCACAGTCTCGATGGACTGTGGTGTGATTGACGTGGCCGCGTTGCCCGGCGGATTCGATCTCCAAGCGACGCTCGAAAGCGGGCAGACCTACCTCTGGTGGCGCCGCGACGGGGAAACGTATACGGACTCGGGACCCTCCGGCGCCTCCGCCTGGTACGAGACGACGCACAGCGAGGCTCCGGACGCCGATCCCGCGCCACTCAGGCTGCGACAGGTCGATGGACGCCTCGAGTGGGAAGCAGGATTCGACGCCGAACCGGTGCTCCAACGCCGCCTTCGACTCGGCGACGATCTTCCT
>CAZKGF010000164.1:1951-5409 GCA_964552115.1 uncultured Halobacteriales archaeon | reverse complement strand
GAAGCCGAGCGAGAGAAGCGTGAAGAGGAGCAGGAAGCCGCCAGAGAGGAAGCCGAGGAAATCTATCAGAAGTTCAAAGACGGCGAAACCCTCGACACTGAGGACTTGATGAAGTTACAGAAGACGGGGCTGCTCTAGCGCGCTGCCTCGTCTGCCATGCCCTGACAAGCTTATTGTCTCGCCGGTATAGACGGATTGTATTATGCGTATGCTTAGAGCGCTCGGCCGACTCGTCATCGGTGTGGTGATGGTGGTAGTCGCAACAGTTGCGGGATGGGCTGTGTTCGTCGAATATCCCGCGACACTCACTGAACTGATCGGCGTAATTCTCGTCATTGGAACAGTGGGGGCCGGCTTGCAACTGGCGAACCGCCTGGGGACCTCGGTTCTTCCTGACTACACGGTCGCGGAAGTAGCCGTCAAAGGCCCGATCCAACGTGACACCGGCGGTATGGGTGTGGCTTCAGATCCGCGGGCACCAGACGCCGACGAGATTGTCGAACAGATCGAACGGGCCGACGAGGATGGTGCGGTTGAGGCGTTATTGGTCAAGCTGAACACACCGGGCGGTGAGGTGGTTCCAAGCGATGACATCCGCAACGCAGCCCGGGAGTTCGACGGACCGACCATCGCGTATACAAACGATCTCTGCGCAAGCGGTGGGATGTGGATCGCAAGTGGGTGCGACCAACTCTGGGCTCGCGACGGCTCCATTGTCGGGAGTATCGGCGTTCGGTTCTCGCAGCTACGTATCAACGAATTCCTCGACGAGCACGGCGTCTCGTACGAGCAAATCGTCTCCGGCGAGTACAAGGATGCCCTGTCTTCGTTCAAACCGCTCGAAGAGGATGAGCGGGAGTATTTACAGTCGTTATCTGATGCGTGGTACGAACACTTCGTCGAACGCGTGGCCGAGAATACTGACATGGGTGTCGAAGAGGTCCGTGAGACGGAAGCAAAGGTCTACATGGGTGAGGAAGCAGCCGAACTTGGCCTCGTCGACGAACTGGGGGATCGTGACGATGTCGAGGACTCTCTGGCTGACAGAATCGAACCAGAAGTGGTCGTCGAATCTTTCGAGCCCCAGCGCGGGCTTCGGGCCAAACTGACTGCGTCAGCCACCGGCCTGGCCTACGCCCTGGGAGCAGGAATGACCGGGTCGCTCACAGAACAGGGCCTTCAAATGCGCCATCGTTAGTGTTGCCGGCCGGCGAGGGGATTTTTATTCCGCCCCACGTTCGAATATACCGTGAGCACGCTGGTCGTCTGTCTCCACCGTGGCAGTGAACTTCCGGGCGCCGAGCCACCGGTCGTCGGCCGATCGGCTATCGAGTCAGTGTTACCTGCCGTCGGTGTTGCAGATCCGGAGGATGCACGGGTCAACTGCCTCCTCGAGGGTCTCCGGATCGCTCGTGATCTCGAAGCCGATGGAGAAGACGTTACCGTGGCGGTCATTTCTGGTAGTGGCGAGGCAGTCAATGCGGACCGTCAAGTAGCCAAACAGATCGACCAGCTCGTTGCCGACTACGACCCGGAATCGGCTATCGTCGTTGTCGACAGTGCCGAAGACGAGCGCCTCGTCCCGATCATCGAAAGTCGTGTCCCGGTCGATGCCGTCGATCGCGTCGTCGTCAGGCAGGCTCGAGATATCGAGTCGACGTATTATCTCCTCAAACAGTTCCTGGCTGACGAGGAACTCCGTAAGACGGTGCTCGTTCCAATTGGGGTTGCGTTGTTGGCGTTTCCTGCATTGATGTTTGCGACCGATTCCACGACTGTGGCTCTCGGTGCGATCGCCGCCACTGTGGGCGTGTTTCTGCTGTACAAGGGGCTCGGTGTTGACCATTATCTGGAAACGGTGCCCACGCAGATCCGTGAGGCGATGTACGCGGGACAGGTATCGCTCGTGACGTACGTCGTGGCTGCCGGTCTGGCGACGGTCGGACTGTTCGCCGGTGCACTCAGCATCTCTGGAATGGAAGCCAGTGAAGTCGGTGAGGTGATCGTTGCAATGCGGTTTGCCTTCGATGCCGTCCCATGGCTGACCGCGGCCGCGTTAGCCGCCTCGGCCGGTCGGCTTCTCGACGAACTCATCCGTAACGACGACCTGGGTAGTGCCTACGTCAATCTTCCCTTCGTTGCAATCGCAGTAGGCCTTGCCGTCCGGGGGTTTTCGGCTTACTTTCTCGAGCGCTCGGGGGTATTGGGCCCTCTTACTGTCTCCGCAATGGACTTGGGCCCAATCGCGATCGAGGGATTTTCGCTAACGCCGGGGACACATCTTGCCTTGTACATCCTCGCGAGTATTTTGATCAGCCTCGTTGGTGTCCGCGTCGCGGCCTACGTGAGTTCCTCGGATGTCGAGGTCAGGATGAGTGAGCGGTGATAAATACAGCGAGCTACGCAACTGATGAAGGAGACGATCCACGCCCATGGCCACGAGCATGTTCAAGCCACCCATCAGTCAACGTTCGAGGTCACGAGTGACGACTATCTCACGCCGGCAGGTGATTGCATTCTTGGAATAAAGTCAGACTGTGTTCCTGCCAGATTCGATTCGGCATTCGTCTCCGCCTGCCAGAACGCCACTGCCACCATTACTGCACGAATCGAGGTGGCTGGGATCGTCGAGACCGTAACGGGCCGCGGTGACCCCGCCTTGACATTCGACTCAGATCGGAGCCTCGTCGGGCGGACTAGTGAGTACGTCGATGGCCGGACAGTACTGGTTGAGGCAGACGCTGCCGCAGCCGATCTGGATCGCGATTTGGTGGCAGCGTTGGCAGCGGGGGCCGATCTGGTCCTTACATTAGAGGTTACCTGATTTTTCGCAATCGGATCAGCTATTTGACCCGAGTTCGACCGTCCAGTATGGCCCGCGACGAGGCCGATGGGGAACCCGATCGGAACATCAGTGGTGGGGAAAGCGGTGGTGGTGTCGTCGCATCGTTCGATCCGAGCGACGCAGAAACGGTGGCGGAGTCAGTTGTGGACCGCCTCGGCGAACTATATTGGACCAAGACTTACGGAGGGCGTGCGGCATTCGAGTGTCTCGTCCGTACCATCCTCAGTCAGAACACGTCGGATGCGGCTAGTCAGCCCGCCCACGACGAACTGATGGATCGGTACAATCACGCCGACCTCGCCGAGTCATTACGTGGAACCGACCCAGCCGACGTCGCGGACGCCATTGAGTCAGCCGGTCTGCATAATCAGAAGGCACAACGCATCGTCGCAGCGGCGCAGTGGGTTTGTGATGAGTTCGGCTCGACAACAGCCTTCGACAACTGGGTCCGGGAGGCCGACCCCGCCACAGTTCGAGAGACATTGCTCTCCCTGGACGGTGTCGGTCCGAAGACGGCAGATTGTGTCTTGCTTTTCGCAGGTGGCGCTCCCGGTGTCTTCCCGGTCGATACACACGTCCACCGGGTCGCGCGCCGCCTCGGTGTGGCCCCTCC
>CAZKGF010000164.1:0-1851 GCA_964552115.1 uncultured Halobacteriales archaeon | reverse complement strand
ACGAGCACACCGGCATACCCGGACCGCAGCCGGTCAGTCACGGTTTTCTGCATGGAGACGCTATCCGTTACCAATGTCACACCCCACTTCCCTCGACGTGACCATCGTCGACGGGTACGTCGACGAGCCGGCTCATTTCGGGGTGCCGCCGTATATTTCAACCTATCCTCGATACGTTGCCGGTGCGCTCGTCGATGCGGGTGTCCCGGAGAGCAATATCACGTACCACACTATCGACGCACTGCGTGAGGAGACCGCCCGGTGGCGGGATGTCGAAGGGGCCGATTTGTTCATCTACGTCGGTGGGATGACCGTTCCCGGGAACTACGTTGGCGGGACACCGGCAGAACCTGACGAGGTGCGCGAACTCGCGTGGACGGCAACGGGAACGACTCTGGTTGGGGGCCCCGTTCGGTTTGGGGTCGGTGAGGAAAACGCGGGTGCAACCGAGACGGAACGGGATGACCTAGACTACGACTTCGTGGCCAAGGGGGATATCGAGGCAGCAGCCTACGACCTCGTCCACGGCGGACTGGAGGGGTTCGGTGATAGGATGCGAGATAACGAGGAAGTCGCCCGATGGGCCGAAGCAGGAGCGTTCGTCATCGAACAACACCCGAACCATCCGGAGTATCTCATTTGTGAACTCGAGACGTCTCGGGGCTGTCCATACCGGTGTTCGTTCTGCACTGAACCGCTCTACGGTGCCGACCCCAGTTTTCGGGCGCCGGCCGCCATCGTCGACGAAGTGGCCGCATTGGCTGACAGGGGTGCGAGACATTTCCGCTTGGGCCGCCAGGCCGACATTCTCGCCTATGGAGGCGATGGAAAGGCCCCGAACCCCGAGGCGTTACGGTCACTGTACGGCGGCATTCGATCCGCTGTCCCAGACCTCCAGACGTTACATCTCGACAATATGAATCCGGTAACGATCGTCGAGTGGCCGGCCGCGGCGAGAGAGGGTATCCGGATCATCGCAGAGCACAATACGGCCGGTGATACCGCTGCGTTCGGCCTGGAATCGGCCGATCCAGTCGTCCAGGAGGCGAACAATTTGAACGTGTCTGCGGAGGAATGTTTCGAGGCTGTCCGGATCGTCAACGAAGAAGCGGGCTGGCGACCGGGTGATGGGTCCCCGACGAGACTGCCAAAACTCCTGCCCGGGATCAATCTCGTCCATGGGCTGAAAGGCGAACGCTCGGAAACCTTTTCGCACAACAAACGGTTCCTCCACCGTGTTTACGACGCAGGGCTCCTGCTGCGCCGCATCAACATCCGACAGGTCATGGCGTTCGAGGGGACAGAAATGAGCGAAACCGGAGCCGAGATCGCACACGACCACAAACAGCAGTTCAAACAGTACAAACAAACGGTGCGCGAAGAGATCGATAATCCAATGCTACAACGGGTAGCGCCGGCCGGGACGGTACTGGAGGATGTCCACCTCGAGTACCATCAAGATGGGCGTACGTTCGGCCGCCAACTGGGGACGTACCCCCTCCTCGTCGGCCTCCCCGGCAAGCGTGAAATTGGCCGTGTTCTCGATGTAGTAGTGACAGATCATGGGTATCGGTCGGTGACGGGTGTGCCATACCCCCTCGACGTGAACCACGCCACACTGTCCGAACTGGCGGCAATCCCCGGCGTCGGGCAAAACGGAGCCGGGGACATCGTCGTGGACCGGCCATATTCGAGTCTGGACGAGATTGAAGCGGTGGATTTGTCCTCGTTTGCGACTACTGAGGGCGCTCGGCCGGCCGAGTGACCACACAGAGTGAACTACCCCACCCTGCTCGCGCTGACGCGCTCGCTGAGGGTGGGGCTTCCTGCTTCCACGACGCGCTTTGCAGA
>CAZKGF010000163.1:0-5410 GCA_964552115.1 uncultured Halobacteriales archaeon | reverse complement strand
CAGGTTGAACGTGATCGACGTCCGATCTCTCGCTAATCGCATAACCCGGTTTGCAGAAATCCAGCTGGTAATCGACGAGCACGAGGACTGGGTCAGCCAGCATGGCCATTACTGCGCGACCCTCAATGATAACCTATTGGCTGCAGTGAACTGTGGGCAGATTAGCCCGGGGAACGACCGATTCAGAGCGGGGCGGAAAGTCTACTGGGCTGACCTTATGAACCTAACCTACCCAACAATTACCGTCAAGACGTTCGCTCGAAGTCCCACATGAAACTCGGGACAGTCTTTCCACAGACGGAGATCGATAGCAACCCGGAGACCGTTACCGAGTACGCGCGGGCCGTAGAAAACGGTGGGTTCGACCTACTCATCGCCTACGAACACGTGTTGGGTGTGGACCCGACAGGGTCGGGAAATGGAGCGAGATACGACAGCGACGACCTCTTTCACGAACCGCTGACGTTGTTCGCGTACCTGGCCGCTGTGACGGATTCGCTGACCCTCGGGACATCCGTCCTCGTGCTCCCTCAGCGTCAGACGGCCTTGGTCGCAAAACAAGCCGCCGAAATCGACGTGTTGAACGGTGGTAGGCTGCGACTCGGCGTCGGCGTCGGATGGAACGACCTCGAGTACGAGGCGCTCGGAATGGACTTCGAGCCGCGAGGGTCTCGAATCGAAGAGTGGGTCGAGGTGCTACGGAACCTCTGGACGGAGTGGCATGTCGACATGGAAGGGAAGTGGCACCGCCTCCGAAGCGTTGGAATCAATCCGCTCCCGGTCCAACGGCCTATCCCAATCTGGATGGAAGGTGACGCCCCACCGGTGTTGAAGCGGGTCGGCAGAATCGGTGACGGCTGGCTCCCGAGAGAGAAAGCACCGATGACGCGGGCGGGTGAACTGGCGGGGCAACTCGACACGGTGTGGAACCACGCTCGCGAAGCCAGTCACGACCCTGATCAGATCGATATCATTCCCCGAATCAGACCGGTGGGGGACTCGTCTGAGTGGGTCGAAGCGGCGCACGAATGGCAGGATCACGGCGCGAGTCATATCGCGGCCGATACCGTCGGCATGGACCTATCGGTCAGTGAGCATATCGAACTAGTCGAAACGTTCTCCCGAGCGATGACGGAAGCCGGTGTCACCCAAGGCTGACTGAAATCGCATCCGCTCGCACCCGATTTCAGTTCTAGTTCCTCATCCCGCCACTTCACGGAAGCGTTCCGCGGCGTCATCGATCGCGGTGTTGGCCTGTTCGACACCCATGTTGAGAAACGGATGAATCATGTCGTCATAGTGGACGTGGGTGACGTCCACTCCCGCTGCCTCGAGACGGTCGGCATACGCGAAACCCTCCGAACGCAGTGGGTCGAACTCGACGGTCAGCACCTCTGCCGGCGGGAGGCCACCGAGGCTCCGGGCCTTCATCGGGTAGACGTAGGGGTGCATCGCATCCAACGGATGGCTTAGATACAAATCCGCGTACCATTCCGCATCGGCAATCTTCACCGGAACCTCCCGATACGACTCACGATCAAAATCGTTGTCCACACTGGGATAGACGATCCACTGGTAGGCCAGCGAGGGTGTGCCAATATCGCGAGCTAGAAGCGAGATCACAGCGGCGAGGTTGCCACCTGCACTCGCCCCACCGATCGCGAGTCGATCGGAATCACCACCGATGACCTCCCCATGGTTTGAGGCCCAGTGGACAGCCGCATAGCAGTCTTCCACGGCAGCTGGGAATTTGTGCTCGGGCGCGAGCCGATAGTCGACTGAGATAACGACACAGCCGGCCGCATTGGCAAAACGGCGACAGATCATATCAGTCGTGTCTAGATCGCCCCAAACCTTCCCTCCGCCATGATACCACACCATTATCGGCAGGTCTTCCGCCTCATCGCCCCGGTAGATCCGGACCGGAACCGACTCAGCCCCGCCGATGGCTCCAGCCTCACCCGGAATCTCGGTATCGAACACAGTGTCGACCCGCTCCTTCTGGGCCGGCGGCTCGTAGGCCTCATCAAGCAACCGGCGGGCACCAGTGACTGAAAGAGTGTGGAGTGGAGGGACGTGCCGGTCGCGTTCTATGACGCGATCACGCAGCTCGGGCGCCAGCCCGCCTGGGTCCCACTCAATTTCGTCCCAATCGACTCCGATCATGATCTGGTGTTTCTCGGATACCGGTAAAACTCTACTCACGATTCGCTCGGCGCCAGATCCGCTGCGGTATCATTCGCCCGGCTGGCGGGGAAAACTATACGAGGATTTCCCATGTCGGTTGAATCGATTGGTTACAGGCCATCGATGATCGCCATACACTGCGGCACACTGATCGACGGTATTTCCGACGAACCGGTCGACGACGCCATAGTCCTCGTCGAGAATGGCCGGATCAGAGAATCCGGCCCAAGGGATGTCGTGAGCGTTCCGCAACGCGCGGACCGGGTGGATCACTCAGATCACGTCGTTCTTCCAGGCCTGATCGACGCTCACCAGCATCTCAACGGTGATCGGACCTTCGAACCGTACGGCCGACTAACTAAGGAGGTGCCGCTGAGCACCGCCCGAGCAGCGGCGGATTTGAGAGCGTCGCTGCGGGCTGGCTTTACGTCGGTTCGTGATGCGGGAAGTGCCGGCGGAATGGGTCTGAAGCGGGCCGTCAACGAAGGTTCGATACCCGGGCCGCGGATCTATTCGAGTTCTGGTACACTCTCCCAAACAGCAGGGGCAGCGGACCACACCGCTCTGCCGTTTGACTGGGTCGATTCAGATCCATCAAGACTGGCCGCCATGTGGGAATCCACCGTCGTGGACGGCGAGGATGCTTGTCGGCGAGCCGCTCGGGAGAAAATCCGTGAGGGTGCGGACTTCGTCAAGATATTCGGAACCGGCGCTGGCTATCACGGCTTGGGCCAACCTGAGAACCCCGCGTTCACCCCGGGCGAGATTCGTGCCATCACCGAGGAGGCACATCGGGTCAACGTCCCCGTCGCGAGCCACAGCATCGGGATCGAAGGCACGAAGCAAGCCATCGATAGCGGCGTCGATACCATCGAACATGGCTGGTACCTCGACGGTGAGACGATTGACCTCATGCTACGTGAGGAAACGATACTGGTGCCGACGCTCCTCGCCATTCATCAGTTCGCCCATGAAGGGACCGAGGAGAACACCCCACCCAGATTCTACGAATCGCTCGGTGGAAACGAGAATGCCCTGGAAGCAGAAGAGTCCGCTATCGAGTCCGTTTCGATGGCGTACGAGGCGGGGATCCCGATAGCGCTCGGCACCGATTCACTCGGTGTTGACCTCCTTCCACACGGTGAGAACGTCCGTGAGGCCGAGCTGCTCCATCGACGGGTCGGTCTCTCAGAGATGGATACCATCAAAGCGGCGACGAGCGTTGCCGCTCGGGCAATCGACGACGCTGACATCGGTGCGATCGAACCTGGACGACGGGCTGATGTGATCGCGATACGCGGGCACCCGATCGACCACATCGGCGAACTCCGGAACGTCGTGGCCGTCTACAAGGATGGAGCAGAAGTCGAGTGCTGAAAGCTTCATGCGTTGATCGGTTGATGATATCACTCCGGCATGGGCCTGCCCGTCCGCCCAATCGCTTTCGGGGTGTTGCGAGCAATACGTCCTACATCACAGGGGTGGCGAGCCGGCTCAGTTCGGGATAGGGAATATCATGCTCGTCACAATACTTTTCTCGTCCCCCTGAATCGATGTCGGTCGAGATGGACTCGGTATCAACTGATGTCGTTATCGCGGGCTCCGGCATGGGTGGACTCTGCGCTGCCGTAATGGCCCAAGAAAACGGTGCTGATGTTGTCGTCCTCGAGAAAGGCCACCAGGCAGGGGGGACGACCTATATCTCGGGTGGTGCGTTTAGCGTCAACGATGACGAGCCCCCCGACATCGATGCGCACGAACCGGTGGAGAAGGGGATGGAATGGCTCGCGGCCCACGGGATCGAGATGCGCACTCCGACGGAGAACTGGAAGCCCATCGAAGAGGATCAACCAATCAAGAAGCGGTTCGATCCGCCCCAGTTCACGAACCGGATGGTTGAGATCATCGAAGGCAACGGCGGCTCGGTCCTGCTCGAAACCCCACTCACGGATCTGAGAGTCGATGACGGGGGGTGCGTGATCGGGGTGAGGGCATACGACGCCGGGGGTGGCGTCGCGCTCTCCATCGACGCCGGGGCGGTCATCCTAGCGACGGGGAGCTACCCTGGCAACGACGAATTGATCAGCCAGTTCGTCGATAGTGATCCAAGCCTCGGGCTCGGTGCCAACCCGTGGTCGACCGGTGATGGTCTGGAAGTCGCAAAGCGCATCGGCGCTCTCACCTCCGGCGCGTTTTCCACGCCCCACGGACACAGCGCGTTGGCTCCGCCGGCGAGGTACACCTACGAGGAGGTTCGGGAGGCGTTGATGTTCTTCGAATCGAAGGCCGTCGCTCTCGACATGCACGGCCGCCGATTCACGGACGAATCAGTGACGAACCTCGGGAACCACGGCTTCATCCAGGGACTACTTCACGATGCCGACGGGAAGGCGTTTCTCGTCATCGACGGTGATCTCTACCAAGAAACCTGGCCACACATCAGCGTCGAATCGCGGATCGATAACGCGAAACGGTTCGGGGCACCCCTAGTTGAAGCTGATGACCTGAACGAACTTGTCGAGGGGCTCAAGGAATGGGGGATGGACGGTCGGACCGCATTGGATAGTATCCACGAGTTCAACGAAGCCGTCAGCTCAGGCGAAGGGGCCAGACTCGACCCACCGCGAGAGCGGCTTCAGGTACCGATGGACAGTCCGCCGTTCTTCGCAGTCGGTGTCGTGGCAGGTATCGACTATTACTACGGCGGCCTCGACATCAACGCCAATGCGCAGGTCCTACACAGAGCCTCATCGTCAGGTTCGGTGGAGTTTGCGACGAACAGCAGCGAAGAATACCGTTTCGTCCCTATACCCGGCCTCTACGCTGCGGGAACCGAAGTCGGACGGCCCGGACCGGAGGGATACCACAACGGCGGGCTATCGCTCGGGCTCGTGACTGGTCGAATCGCGGGTCGACACGCGGCCGAGTACGCCACGGGTGTGGACGCCGAAGCGTAATGCGAACATCGATCCAAATTTCGTCACCTCCCAGCAGGTATTAGGTCTCCCCGTCGGAGTCGGTGGTAATGCTCGGGATTGACTGGGACGAATCGGACTGGGACCCGTCTGACCTCGCCACCGAGGTCCAGTTCATCGTGGAGGCGCGAGAGGAGGCGGGGATGCCACCACTTCACGTACTCTCCGTTTACGGTGCCCGAACGCTGTTGGAGCAAGCGTACCAACCACCGGATACGGTCGAATCCGTCTCCGACGTAATGGACACG
>CAZKGF010000162.1:0-5424 GCA_964552115.1 uncultured Halobacteriales archaeon | reverse complement strand
CCCGACGTCTTCGACCGTGTGGTGGCCGTCCACGGACAGATCTCCATCACACCGAACAGTCAAATCGAATAGCCCGTGGGTTGCCAGAGACTCGAGCATGTGATCGAAAAAACCGATTCCAGTGTCCACCGTGGACGTTCCCGTCCCGTCCACGTCGAGCGTCACCTCGATCGCAGTCTCGGCTGTTTCACGGGAGACGGCCACTGTCCGGTCGGGCATGGCTGAGACGTACCTGGCCGGCTATAAATCGCTGTCGCCGAGGCCAAAGGCAAATAACCCACGGT
Organism: uncultured Halobacteriales archaeon; assembly: GCA_964552115.1. GTDB lineage: Archaea > Halobacteriota > Halobacteria > Halobacteriales > Haloarculaceae > CAZKGF01. Next base: position 5,140 of record CAZKGF010000162.1, on the reverse strand, counting down.
AGCAAAGAGTACGCGTCCGATGCTCCTCGTCCTGTGCGTCGATCTCGACGACGATCTCGGTCGAAAGACCAGCGTCGAGACTCCCGTCGTCGGCCCCGAAGCAGTCGAAGCTGCAGCCGTCGAGCTAGCTACTGCCGATCCCGAAGACAGCGATGTAAACGTGCTCTTCGAGGGGCTACATATGGCTAAATCCCTGGACGGCGAAGCCGTCGAGGTCGCCGCAGTTGCAGGCCGTGAAGGTGCCGACGTGGCCGCCAACCGGGCTATCGGCGCTGAACTCGACCGAGTCCTCGCAGGTCTCGAGGCTGGCGGTGACGTTCGGGCACTGGTGGTCACGGATGGGGCCCAAGACGAATCTGTCATTCCCGTCATTCGCTCCCGCGTTCCGATCGACAGTGTTCGTCGTGTCGTCGTTCGCCAGGCACAAGATCTCGAATCCGTCTATTACACGTTCAAGCAGGTCCTCAACGATCCTGAAACGCGCGGAACAATTCTCGTTCCACTCGGAATCCTTCTGTTAATCTATCCACTCACGATTGTCGTCGATCTTCTGGGCTATCCAGGGACCGTATTCGGCCTCGCTTCAGCCTTCCTCGGCCTCTATGTGTTGGCACGTGGATTCGGACTCGAGGACGTCCTCGACAGCGCCGTCGACCGTGTGAGGGCTGCACTCTTCACCGGACGGGTCACGGTCATCACCTACGTCGTTGCAGCAGCGTTACTCGTTATCGGCGGGGTCAGCGGCATGCGGACGCTCGAAGCCGTGCAGGCAAGCCCGGGTCCAGAAGGCGTACTCGACTTGCTCGCGGCTGTGGTCCACGGGGCGATTCAGTGGTTCGCTGCGGCCGGGGTCACGAGCAGCCTCGGGCAAGTCACAGACGAGTACATCGCCGGCGAATTCCGGTGGCGGTACCTGAACGCCCCGTTCTACGTCCTCGCCATCGCAGCCGTACTACACGGTGTGAGTGCGTATTTCCTCGGGCTCGCAGATCTCGAATACCTGGCACTACTGCTTACCGGTGGGACGCTCCTGGGGGTAGCGAGTACTCTCTCGTTCGCCGTGGCAGAATCGTATACCAACCGCCGGTCAGGTGTCGCTTGAACGGTAGATAGGTACAGTGTGCTAGTGTCGATCATCGTCTTTTGAGCGCTCAGAGTGCGCCACAGTGGTATCGCCATTTCCGAGTTCGGGGTCACGTTGACTTTCCGGAGTCAGGGTATCGATTTTCACCCCCTTCTGGGCCCGACATTGGTCTAGCGGTGGGCCACGCGGTGATCACGAATAGAATCTCTTCCAAGTGGCCACCACCTTCGATCCCAACCTCTTACGTGCGGGCCCCACCTACCGGCGGCGAGGGCACGTAGCTCAGCCCGGACAGAGCGTTTGGCTTCTAACCAAATGGCCGTGGGTTCAAATCCCACCGTGCCCGTCCCTGGGGACACCGGATTTCAATCGACGACCAAGTGAATTCGGTGCTACCACCCGATAGGAAACCCGATTTCTGGCCAGTAACCCTTCGACGCGTTAGTGTCAGTCGCAGTTTTTAGTATACGTCTAGTCGCATTTCCCCAGTTCAAATTCGTTCGGCCCTGAATCGATCCGCGAGCTGGAATCACTCCATGGCGTCTTGATATTCGTTCACCAATTCCTGCATCGATTCTTTGGCATCGCCGAAGAGCATGCTCGTGTTGTTTCGGGCGAACAATGGATTGGGTATGCCGGCAAAGCCGTGACTCAGGCTGCGCTTATTGACGATCACCTGATCGGCTTCGTGAACGTTCAATATAGGCATCCCAGCGATCGGACTATCGGAGTCCTCGTTCGCACTCGGGTTGACCACGTCGTTTGCACCGGTAACAATAACCACATCAGTCTGTGAGAACGTTGGATTGACCTCCTCTAATTCCCGCATTTTGTCGTAAGGCACGTCGGCCTCTGCTAGCAAGGCGTTCATGTGGCCCGGCATCCGGCCAGCAACGGGGTGGATCCCGAACTCGACGTCGACGTCGTGTTCGTCCAGTAGTTCGGCCAATTCCGCAACCGCGTGTTGGGCCTGTGCGACCGCCATCCCGTAGCCTGGAACGATGACGACCCGACGTGCCGTCTCCAGTAACATCACAACTTCCTCGGGCGACGTTTCTGTAATGTTGCCCTCGTAGATGTCCTCCATGTCTTCGCCATCGCCGGAACCGCCCCCCAAGCCGCCAAAGAGGACGTTCGTAAGCGACCGATTCATCGATTCACACATAATCACGGTCAAGATGAGGCCGGATGCCCCAACGAGCGTCCCGGCGATAATCAGGACAGTATTGTTCAGCACGAAGCCCGTCGTCGCCGCCGCAAGCCCTGAGTACGAGTTCAATAGCGCGATGACGACCGGCATATCGGCGCCGCCAATCGGGACGACGAGGACGATCCCGAGAATGGAGGCCGATAGCACGAGGACCCAATACGACGGGATCCACTCAGCCAGTGGAACGGCCCCGAAAAGATCCGGTTGGATGACGAGATACAATCCGGCGACGACGGCACCAGCCAAGAATATTACCTTGAGCGCATGGCCGGTCATCGTGCCAACCGGCGAATCACCGACGAGTCCGTGAAGTTTGCCGGCCGCGACGAGGCTACCCCAGAAAGTGACCGCACCGATGATTCCTGCAATGGCGGCCGTCGCAGACAATCCAGCATCGAGTGATCCCCCGGATCCGAGAACGTCGATCAACTCGGCCCCGGCGACTAAGGCCGACGCGCCACCCCCGAAGCCATTGAACAATCCGACGAGTTGTGGCATCTCCGTCGTCTCGACCGACACCGCAAGCCAGGCGCCGATCGCCCCACCGACCAACAATCCGGCACCGAGCACGAACGGTGATAGGATCTCGAACCAGAGGATCGTCACAACGACCGCGAGGAACATGGCGGCTGATGAGATCGTGTTCCCCCGCGTCCCGGTCCGTGGATGGGTCATGTCCCGGAGACCCTGAATGAACAAGATACCTGCCACGAGATATGCTAGCTGGAGAATTGAGTCGGGTAGTCCGCCGAGGATACCCGCCATTTAGCGCTGCCTCCGGTTGAACTGCGAGAGCATAAAGTGACTGACGAGGTAGCCACCCACGACGTTGATCGTCGCCATCACGACGGCCAGAAAGCCGAGCACTGTCGCGATCGTGGTCGAACCCGAGCCAGCGACAACGACAGAGCCCAGCAGCGTAATGCCGGAGATGGCGTTTGCCCCGGACATCAGCGGCGTATGGAGGTTCGTCGGGATCTTCGTGATGATTTCGTAGCCGACGAAGGCCGACAGGACGAATAGCGTGAGGTTCTCGACAAACGTCATGCCCCGATCACCTCACTCATCGGCAGCCTCCTCGTCATCCGGTTCGTCGTCGGTATGTGGATTCCGTATTGCACCATCGTGAGTCACAAGCGTCGATTCGATAATTTGATCCGTAAGATCGATATCCAGTTCGCCATCGGCAAACAGATTCTCGAAGAAGTTCGCCACGTTGTTCGCGAACTGTTGGCTGGCAGTCGCACTAATTCGGGACGGTAAATCCGTGGGACCGTGGATCGTAACGCCGTCGTGTGTAACTGTCTCACCAGCCACAGTCGGTTCACAGTTGCCGCCGCCTTCGGCTGAGAGGTCAACAATGACCGATCCTTCGTCCATCGACTCGATCATCTCTGCCGTCACGAGTTCTGGGGCTGGGGCACCGGGGATCGCAGCCGTCGTAATCACCACGTCCGAATCAGCAACGACACGGCTTAGTTGGCGGCGCTGCTCTGCGTAGAACTCCTCGTCCATCTCGCGGGCATATCCCTCCTCATCCCCCGACCCCTCGGTTTCCAGGTCGAGTTCGACGAAGTCGGCACCCAGACTTTCCACCTCCTGTTTGACTTCCAGGCGGATATCGTATCCCCGGACGGAGGCACCCAGTCGTTTCGCGGTCGCAATCGCTTTGAGACCTGCAACGCCGGCGCCAATAACGAATACCTCTGCCGGCCGGATCGTCGCGGCGGCAGTCATCTCCATCGGAAACATCTTTGGCAACTCTTCGGCAGCCATTAGCGAAGCTTTGTAACCGCCGAGACTCGCCATCGACGACAGTGCGTCCATGCTCTGTGCCCGGCTGATTCGTGGCATCAACTCGAGGGAGAATGCGCTGACTGAGCGATCCGCGAGTTCCTGTAAGGCCTCGGATGTCACATCATACGGTCCGAGAAGGCCCACGACGATCTGCCCGTCACGATATGGGTCCACATCGGCCTCGGTTGCACCAAGCCCTCGGACTTGGAAGATGATGTCTGCTCGTTCGAAGACCGATTCGCGGTCCGCCAAAACAGTACATCCCACTGCCTCGTAATCATCGTCAGTCCAGTATGAGCCCTCACCGGCGCCAGAGGCAATATAGACCTCGTGGCCCTGTTCGATGAGATCCTCGGCAACGGGCGGGATGAGCGCAACTCGGGTCTCTCCATCAGCCGTCTCAGTCGGGACACCGATGTTCATAGGTCCACACTCCAACGATCCCGTGTGCGCGATGTCGCCTCGCCATAGTCTGTATAACGTAGCATGCTGGCACAGTCCTCTCGAGTGTCGTTCGGAACGGTTCTCCCTGGCTCATATAAGTCCACGGAATGAGGTCTGGTGGCATCCCCCGTATAGCTCCGTTCGTACAACTTGATCTATATGTTGTCCAGGCCAATTGACAGCCGTCGATGGCTGAAATCTGAATCGATATCTCTGGTATAGTCGGTATAACCCGCCAGAATGGAAAGGAGCGTACCGCAGCCAACTCGGCCTCTACGCTACGGCCATTGCCCGCCTCGCATTGAATCGGGCGGTATTCGAGTTGTCGGAGGGTTGACCCGCCTATCGAAGGTCCGTCGAGTTCGCGTTAATCCGACTGCACGGGCAAAATGAGGAATCACAAGAGTCCGACTGCGAATATTTCGGGGACTGCTGGAGCCGGTGGCAAGCAGGCTTCAGAAGGCCGCGATCGAAACCCAATACGGCCGATTTGGCCAAGATTCTTCCGATTCCTTGTTGCCTGCGCGGTCAAGAACGGTGTTGGCATCACTCCTCAAAGACGAACGTCCCGTCCTCCTGGATGCGCTCGCCATCGACTTCGATGA
>CAZKGF010000161.1:0-5450 GCA_964552115.1 uncultured Halobacteriales archaeon | reverse complement strand
ATCCGAATCGTTTCACCCTCGAAAGCAGCGCTCGCTTCGGCTTCCAGCCGATCAGTCTGTCCCGCATACCGACTGGAGATGTGTGTTAGGACCAGTCGGCGGGCCCCAGCACGAGAAGCCACCTCGGCAGCTTGTTCGACCGTTGAGTGTGCGGTCTCTTGTGCCCGGTCTGCCATGTCCGATCCAAATGTGCCGTCGTGGATTAGTAAGTCCGCCTCCTCGGCCTCGGAGACGACAGCGTCGGTGGGGCGCGTGTCACCGGTATAGACGATCCGGCGACCGGGCCGGGGCGGGCCGACGACTTCCTCGGGCCGGATAACTCGCCCCTGGTGTTCGATCGGTTCCCCCTCGTGGAGACGGGAGTATTTTGGTCCGGGTGGTATCCCAAGTTCTGCTTCGGCAGTTTCCCGATCGAAGATTCCCTTTCGCTCGGATTCGATGAGGGCATACCCAATCGCACTCGTCCGATGGTCGGCACTGATTGCCCGCACCTCGTACTCCTCGCGTTCCAGCGCGACGTCCCCCGCAGCCAATTGTGAAATTCGGACTGGGTATGTTGGGGTATTGCCGCATGCGGCAAGCAAGGATTCGATCTGCCCTCGGGTGCCGGCAGGGGCATGAATAGCTAACGGCTGCTCTCGATCATTGAAGTCCCAGGTTTGCGTGAGTCCAGGAAGTCCCAGGACGTGATCGCCATGGAGGTGTGTGAGAAAGATGTGGGTGACATCGAACCCGGTTCCATAGCGCATCATCTGGCGTTGAGTTCCCTCACCGCAGTCGAACAGGAGACGGTCCCCCTCTCGAGCAACCATGATCCCACTGGGATTGCGCTGGGTCGTCGGCACGGACCCGCTGGTCCCGAGAAACGTCACCCGCATACGCCCACGTGTGCCCGCGACGGCGATAGGCGTGTCGAAACCAACCCTCCTCAACTGGTCGTCTGGGCTGGCACAGTGTTTTTTATTGGCCCAGCGCAACAAATTCGCATGAAATTCGTCGTCGTGGGGTTCGGCCGGGTCGGAATGCGAACTGCCCGGATCCTGCAAAGCGAGGGCCACGAGGTTGTTATCGTCGAGACCGACGCAGGCAAGGTAGACCGTGCCAGAACGGAAGGATTCGAAACCATCCATGGCGACGGTGGCAATGAAACGGCCCTCGAGCGCGCCGGCCTCGACGATACCGATGCCATCGCAGGGCTCACCGGCGAACTCGATACCAACGTTTCAGTCTGCGTGATCGGCCAGGCCCACGACTGTCGGACCGTACTCCGGGTGGACGAGGATTTCAGCGAAGAACTCTACGAGCAGTATACGCAGGATGTCGACGAAATTATCTACCCGGAGCGACTCGGAGCGGCCGGTGCCAAAACAGCCCTCCTCGGAGGAGACTTCAACGTCCTCGCCGATCTCACCGAGAGCCTCTCTCTCGCCAGCGTCACCGTTCCCGAGGGTTCGCCGGTGATCGGGACACGAGTCGTCGAGCTGGACCTCACCGGCGACGCAAATATCTATGCCCACGCCGAGGCAGGTGAATCCATGACGATTCCACTTCCCCAGACGACCATCCAGGCCGGGGATAGTCTCGCGGTGCTGGCAGAACCGCGGGTCATGGAATCTGTCCGCGCGCGTATCCGGGGTGACACTGTGGAACCGTGAGGGGACAGAAAGGAGGGACGCAGGTTGCGGGTGTCCGGGCGCGCCCTGGGAGGATGGGAGTCGCCGCGGCCGTCCAGCGGACGAGCGCGCCCGATGAATCGGTCCAATCGATATCACTTAAATCCGCGTCAGACGGGCGACTGACTGTGCCAAACGGCAGGTTTGGCCATGTCAGTCAGAGCCTGCTGAGCAGACGTATTGGAGGTCGAATGCCACGATGACCTGGGGAGAATTGTTCGAAGCGGCAAACGGACACCACGTTACCGTGGACATGATCGATAGGACGCTTAGTTCCCATCGTCAGGACGCCGAAGATGTCTGAACGCGACAATGATTCTCGGCCAAATCCGGCAAGAGTGGTCGCGGATGCCGATGTCTTGGCGACCGATCTCCTCGTGGGCGGTCCGGCTCGAAACGCAATGGATGTGGTCCGCTCACACTCCTGGATCGAACTCGTCGCGAGCGACCGTCTCCTCTCCGAAACTGTCGCAGTCATTACGAAGCTGGCAGCTGCAGACCTTGCAGACTGGTGGCGCGAACGCGTCGAATCCGAACGCATTAGCGTCGAGCATCCCGCAGGTGACCATCCGGCACTCGGGTCGGCTTACGCCGGAAACGCAGCCCACGTCGTCTCATTCGACGAAACGTTGGCTTCGGCCAAGACGAACCTCTCATTACAGCAGTCGCTCCGTGTCAGTATCAGGTCTCCGGCGGCGTTCGTCAACGTGTTCGATCCCGACGCACTCCACGAGGCGGTCCTGGGAACCCCCTACGAGGGGCCAGACCGGGATCCCCGCCAATAACGAAAAGTTGAGACGCGATCAGTTCGCGTCGCCAGTCTCGATCGGCGCGCCGACCAGATTACCCCACTCGGTCCAGGATCCATCGTAGTTGATGGCGTCATCGTACCCGAGTAGTTCGTGAAGCGCAAACCAGGCGACCGAGGAGCGCTCGCCGATCCGGCAGTATGCAACCGTCGTTTCGTCCCCGTCGATCCCTTCTTCCGCGTAGAGTTGCTCGATCTCTTCTCGACTCTTGAAGGTACCGTCGTCATTCGTGACAGCCGCCCACGAGATGTTTCGCGCACCCGGGATGTGTCCGCCGCGCTGTGCAGTCTCCTGCAAACCCGGTGGTGCAAGGATTTCTCCCCGGAATTCTTCAGGTGACCTGACATCGACCAACGGAAGTCCGCGATCGATGGCGTTCTCGACATCTTGCCTGTATGCGCGGATACTCTCTTTTGGCCCGGATGCCGTGTAGTCGACAGGTGAAAAGTCAGGGACTTCGTCGGTCAGCGGATAATCGTTCTCGATCCAATAATCTCGGCCGCCGTCAAGCAGGTACACGTCGTCGTGTCCGTAATACTTGAACTGCCAGTACGTGTATGCTGCAAACCAGTTCGAGTTGTCCCCATAGAGGACGACGGCAGAGTCCTCACTTATTCCGTGACTTCCGAGAAGGTTCTCGAACTCGTCTTTTGGCAGGATGTCCCGAGTCGTCTGGTCTTGGAGGTCAGTCTCCCAATTGAATCCGATCGCTCCGGGGGCGTGACTGTCCTCGTACAGTTCCGTGTCGACGTCAACCTCAACGAGTCGGTGGGCAGGATCGTCCTGCTGGAACTCGTCCAGTCGGTCTTCAACCCAGTCAGCCGATACGAGTACGTCCTTGGCATATTCGCTCTCGGTCATGGTGCATCCCCTCCTACAGGCCCGACCACCATAGGAACGGCCATCTCGGCAGTCCCCGCCCCTCCTCCCCTCTCCCGGCAAATTTTTCCTCGAAAGTGACGACTGAGTCGGTCCACACCACCACCGGCACGGGCGGCGAAAACTCCCCTGAGTGGGGTGGACGCGCTCGCCAAGGAATTGGGGCAAAAATAACCGTTATCTTTGAGCAGGGGTGGAAGGGACGGAGAAACGCAGATTCAAGCACCACGCCCAGGTACGTCCACCCGATGACCGAGCGCGTCGTTTCGGACGAGTGGCTCCTCGACCGACTCGACGCTGTCAGTATCGTCGACGTCAGAGACGAGTGGGAATACGAGGGAATCGGCCACATTCCCGGCGCTGTCAACGTTCCATTCGACGCAATCAGAGCAACCGAGCACGCGGCTGAAACAGGGGAGGGACATGGGATGCTCCCTGGCGAAGACCGATTTTCCGAGACCATGGGGGGAGTGGGGATAACCGAGACGGATCACGTCGTGGCGTACGACGATCACCACGGCGTCTTTGCCGCCAGACTCCTCGTGACGGCGGAACTATACGGCCACCCACCTGAACTGCTTCACCTGCTCGATGGAGACTTCAGCGCCTGGCGACTGGACCACGAAACTACAGACACGAGCCCGGAGCGAACGCCAGCGACGTACGAAATCCACCCACCCACAGAGTCCCCCCTTGTTGACGCCTCTACGGTCGCGACAGCGCTCACTCAGCCGGATACGGTCGTCGTCGATACTCGCAGCGAAGACGAGTTTAGGGAGGGCCATCTGCCGGGCGCAGTACGACTGGATTGGCGTGAGTTGATCAACGACGAAACGCGCGGGCTCCGGTCACGAACTGCAATGGAGAACCTTCTCGGATCCCGTGGTATCACACGAGATCGACGGATCCTCCTCTACTGTAACACCGCCCGGCGGATCAGTCATACCTACATCGTTCTCAAACACCTAGACTACGAGAACGTGGCCTTTTACGAAGGGAGTTTGACGGAGTGGAAAGCAGAGGGACGACCGGTGGAAACCGGCTAGTCAATCGGAGGGCTCGTCGATCTGTTGTTGGGTACTCGCTCGATGCGAGGCCAGCATCCCCGATAGTTCGGCCAGTAATGACACGATTAGCGGTCCGGCGATAACCCCGACGACTCCGATTGAAAGGACGCCCCCGACGAACCCGATGAAGTACAAACTACCCGGCAGACCCATCGTATACTGGGCCAGCCGCGGCCGGATGAGGGTGTCGGGAAGAAATCCGACAAAAAACAATCCAAGGGTTGCGACAGCGACTGCACCCGCCAGATCGCCAGCGATCAGTTTGATTCCGGCCAAGCCCAAGACGAGAATGCTCGGCCCGATGATCGGGATAAACTGTAGAATGCCCCCGACTGCCGCCAGCGTGAACGCGCTCTCGTAACCGAGGGCGACAAACACGACGTAGCCGACGATGAACGTCCCGAATGCGGTAGCCGCCTGAAGAACATAGATGGCGTAGAGCGTGGAGCGGACGCGTTCGTGCAGGATTTCGGCGATATCGTGATACTGAGCGGGCACGGGCTGGAGCACAGCGCCTCGCAATCGGTGGGGATGGAGTAACAGCGCGTAGACCAGGAGAGTGAACAAGAACGCTTTGAGCGAGAGGACAGGGGCTGCGCTGGCCAGATCGACGGCAAGTGCCTCGGCTTCGGTGATCACACGATTTTGCAGTGCAAGGACGTCAACTGTATACGAATACTCTGCCAGCCGAACGGTCAAGGTGGCCGGGAGATTGTTGAAAAATGCCACCAGTTCTCCACGGCGAAGATAGATGACTGCCGCCAGTGGGGCGAAGAGCGCAACCCCGACTAGAAAAGCCACAGTCGTGGCCACCGCTGCTGAGACGCGTGCATCAATTCCCCGGTCGCCCAGCCACTTTCGAACGGGATAGAGGACGTACGCGACCGTGATGGCGAAAAATACTGTTGCCAGCACATTTCGGAGCAACAGGAGGGCGACGAGAGAGAGGGCTACGAACAGACCGAGGAGTGTCCGGGACCGGTGGCGAGAAACTGACACACCAGTGGAGATCACCCCGCAGC
>CAZKGF010000160.1:0-5494 GCA_964552115.1 uncultured Halobacteriales archaeon | reverse complement strand
TAAGCTCATAGACGACGTTTGACGCCTACTCCTTGCCGCTTCCAGTGTGCGGGTGTACGATTACTGACACAGATCAGGACTGCGTCGCGGTCCCCGAGGGGGTCTGCGCGCCATGACGCTCGACCGGTCGATCCGGACGGCTGAGCTTCGGATCGCCATCGGTGAGTACTATGGCTTCGACTTTCACGAAGTCGTCCGCCAAGATGTAGGAGCTAAGTTGGGTGCTGTTATCCGGTTGGGAGCGCTTCAAAGCGCCCCCAATCCTGATCGTTACTGACCGGAATCGAGTCGGTTAGAAGCCGACCGTGGCGGTCGTATCCGATTCAGCATCGGCATCGGCATCAGCGTCGGCATCAACGGTGTCCTCACCATCGGATTCCGCCTCCGCGTCAATGGTTGCGTCCGTGTCTGCCTCGGTGTCGGCCGTGGCGTTAGCGTCCGTTCCGTCATACTCAGCATCGCTACTCGCGCTTGCGTCCGCGTACCCATCAGCGTCTGCGTCGGCGGACACCTGGGAGACGTTGCTGGATGCGTAGACTATCACGTCGTCGCTCTCGGAGCCTTCAGCATCCACAGTGGCACTCGTTTGTGAGTCGATACCAACACGACTCTCGACAACTGCCTCCGACTCGGCGTCGCTGTCACTCCCCGCTTCGACACCCGCCTCGGAACTTCCGTCAGCCGAGGCGTTTGCTCCGCTCGAGGCATTCTCGCTGGCACTCCCCGCACTGCTACTCGCGTTGAAAGCGGATTCGATCTCGAGGAGGAAGTCGAGGAGACCGTGGGGGAAGACTGCGCCAATCTGACTCGTAATCTTGGCTCCCGCGTCGGCACTGGCGACTGCACTGCCAGCAGCTTCCGAGTTCGAGTCACTGGCGTCGGCACTTCCCGCACCGTCGACGTTCGCCCCGGCGTCTAGCTCGATCGTGGTTTGGGATTCGCCGCTCTCGGGCGCCTGAAGGTTCACGACGCCGGACGCGCGAACGTTATCCGTCTCGACGACGGCTCGAACGGTGACGTTCTCGTCAGGGGCTGGCAGATACACCGAACCATTGCTGTCGGTGTGGAACTCGCCACTCCCCTCGAACGAGGCGTCACCGACCGTCGAGAGTGACCCCTCCGCGTTCGCGGCCGCGGAGCCATCCTGATGGACCGTCAGGACGGTTGCGTCATCGGTCACCTCCATGGTGACACTGATCGATGCATCCGCATCTGTGGTTCCGGCAGCCGATGCTGCCGCTGCCGGCGCGACGCTTGCAAGCAGGAGGACTGCTGCGATCGCGACTGTCAGGGATTTGTTTGCGAACATTGCGAATGGACCCGGGGCCGCCCTTTCAAAGGAGATTCTGGCAAATCACTCCAAACAACTGGACGGCGTGGGGATATCCGCTAATTGGAGGCGTACGGATGCTACCAGGCTTCCACGTCACTCCATCGATTATTCGATCGTGATACCGGTCAGTCCAATCGGCCACAAAGGTTTCAATCGCCAAGACTGAACCGGGACAGTAGGCCCGGGTACTGGAACGATAATCATGTCCAGCAGCCGCCCTCCGCTGGTTCGCGCGTTGTTCATCACCGCCCTCGTCTTCTTCGGAATAGTGGCAGGTACCGTCGGGGCAACGAGTCCGGTGGCTGGCGCCGATATTGACACCTCGAATACGACTAACGACATCACGGACTCGGCTGCCGATACCACTGACGACGCCACAAATACGACCGAATCACCGAACGAATCCGCTGGATATGCCAGTACCACTGACACATCCGAAACGCTCGATACCACGACTGAAACGGGTGATAATACGACGACGGCCGTCGACGATACAACGGAACCGATCGAGGGCCAGACCGAATCGACGGTCGACAACACCACGGAGACAGTGAATGAGACGTCCGAGGCCGTATCCGAATCGGCTACGGAGGCGGTCGAGACGACCACAGACGAGGTCAACAAGTCGATCACGGGCGTAGTTGCGTCGGTTAACGAGACTGTACAGACGACCGATCGGACGACGAACACAACGTTCGGGTTGGTCGATTCGGACCTCGCCATCGGTGTTGAATCGAGTGGAGATGGGGCCGTTTTTGGAGCTCGTCTAGCGACGGGAGAAACGAGCCTCAGCACCGTCGATAGGGGTGTCGTCCAGTCTATCGTTGGAACCGCTGATGGCAGTATGGCAGCGGAGTCGTCCGACCAACCGACAATCACCACGGCAACTTCCGAAGGAATTGCTTCGAAACCGGGTGGCCGATCGGGGGAAGATTTCCCACCACTGCCGGCTGGTGTTGCAGCGCTAGGGGGAATCGTGGTGGTGACTGCAGCGGGACGACAGTGCTTGATGGTCGCACACTCGTCGCCCCCGTCCAGCGTGAGTGTGCTTCGGCACACTCGATGGATCGTATCTCGACCTGATAACGGAGGCTGGCTAGACTGGGTTTGGCGAATTCTTGGTCTCCTCGGCTACCAGCGATACGACGATTCGGACCCCCTCGAACACGACTCGCGTGCGACGATTCATGACGTTCTCCATGAGACTCCCGGGGCGTATCTTTCGGAGATCAGTGACAAGACAGACATCCCACTTTCGACGGTTCGCTACCATCTCAAAATTCTCGAACACGAAAACCTCGTGGCCCGGACCAAGATGCGGGGCAAGCGACGGTACTTCCCGGCTGGGACGGAACCCTCTGATCTTATAGCTGCACTCGATGATGATGGATCGGGTGCGGTATTGAGATCGCTTGCCAGTCACGGCCCTGACTCGGTGAGCGGATTGGCCGAGAAACTCGATCGTGACGTAAGCACGGTTAGCTATCACTTACAGCAGCTCGCCGAGGACGGTCTCGTAGAGCGGGAACACGAAGGGCCGGCGGTCGTGAATCGACTTCCACCAGTTGTTCGCGAGATGATCGATCGATCCACGGGAGAATCGATGCCCGCAGACGGACCGGTGCGTGCGTCAACGGCCAGTCTGGACTAATGAGCCATCGTGCTCTCAGTCACAGATCTCGATAGGGGGGCGGGTCGGTCGGCACCCGCTTCGTGCTGCTTGCAGTGTCAGCGGACCTCGGGCGGTCGTCTTTCGTCTGTGTGTCTAAGTCTGATATAGGGCGTGCATCGGTGCTGATTTCGATCGGAGACCTGATTTCTTGGGGCCTGATCGCTGAGTGGCCGAGTAACCAGGTGTGGTCTCTACCGTCAACCCCGACACGGACGATTGTGGTCAATCTTCAGGAGTTGCCGGTGACGACGGAATGGATGGACGGATTCGACGACTCGGAGTCTCCCGGATGGAGTACCTATGACCATCCGTTCGGTACCGTTATCGAAAGACGCGTTCGTCGACCGACGGGTGTCGAGACGTCACTGTCGCTTCTTCGGGTGGATCGATATCCATCTGTTCGGCCTGGTCTTCGAGGGCTCTCGGGTCGACACCTACGGCCTCGGCAAGCCTCCCGGTCAAGCCCGATTCGAGTGTTTCATGTTCCGTGTGGTCGCGCTTGTCTATCATGGTCGTCTTCCTGTCGTGATGATTCCGGTCAAATAGGATTTTATTAGCTACCCGTTCCAGCTACCACGATTTCGCTCGGTGCGGGACCTGTCCCTTCTGGTATAGCTGGGCGAAGTAATTCGAGTGCGTCTCGAAATACTCGATACAGCGGAGTAGTAACGCCGCTGCTGAGCTGTCCCGGAGGGACGAATGGGCTGGCTGACAGTCGGAGTGCATCCCGTCCGAGTGGACTATCTCGATGTGGAGGCCCTGGTCGTAGATATCGCGTCCGTCCTCCGCTTCGGGATCGTGTTCGACTTGTGCGATGGTCTCCCATGTGGATTTGATGTAACTCTGTTTTTGGAGTTGGACGACAAACCGAACCACTGCTCCCCGCGTCTGGTCCCACCTGACGATGATGCGACAGCCCGGTTCGTCGATGTGCATGCCGATAGTCTGGTTGTACTGACGGTCCATGGTCCCACCCACTCGGACGAATCCCTTCGAATGCTGAAACTATAGACTTTGTGGATTGTTCACACGAGCCAACTGGTCTGGGTCAGGGGGGCAGTCGGTCTTATGCGGTCGAGGACCAGCAAGTAGGTGCTTTGCGGGCGGGCAGCAACTTTGGAAGGTTCATAGGATGAACAGCGCTGAAACCCACGACTTCAGTCATGGGTAGCTTACTCATTTGTAGTCCTCAGTAATCGGTGTCGATTTCTCAATTTCGGTGCGGACAGAGATGCGTGGGAGCGGTACCCCACCCTCAGACTTATTCATGTGTATTTTCTACACATGGCTGTGATGAGTGAGGGCAAAACGCGCGTTGATTTCAACGCCCCGGAATCACTCGTCGAACGAGCTGACGCTATTGCCGACCTCCTCAGTATATCCCGAACCCAACTTATCATCGATGCTCTCTCCGACAAGATGGGTGAGGTGACGACCGATGAAGAAATCAAGCGACGAGTGAGCGACGCGTATTATCAAGGGCGGATTGACTTCGAGACAGTCGAATTGCTCCTCGGAACGGAGGAAGCTATGCGAATGAAGCTCCTCCGAGCGTCTCTGGACCGTGACCCGCCAGCACCACAGGTTAGCGCTGATCTTCCGACTGACGAGGAATTCTACGACGGCGAGGTCACCGAATGGGAACCTGCCGATCAGACTGACACCAGTTCCACCCCGTCCTCAAACTAATGGTGGACCAGGCGGTCGTTGTTGTTGATACGAACGTTCTCGTCAATCTTGCCACGCCAGTCGTTGATCAACGCGACCGCGCACCGTCAGGCGAAGATCCGCTGAAAGCCCTCTTGACAACGTACGATGTCTACGTCCCGTCCGCAGTCGTCGGTGAGCTCACTGAGATCGCTGCCGGGGATGACTTGCTCGGCGCGGCTGCCGATACCACCCTATCCGCAGCACACTGGCTGACTGACCACGATGGGCAGGATCGTATCGATGACTTGCTTGACTACGGACTTGACAAGGGCGAGACCCACTGTATAGCCCTGGCGAACTCGATCGATGCGGACATGTTCGTTACTGACGAATTCAACTCAATCAAATTCCAACTCCTCTCGTTGGCGATCGACGACCGGAACATTATATTCACAACTCCGCATCTCCTGTGTGTGTTGGCAAACCACGGGGCTCTTGATACGAGGTACGCTGATCACGCGCTATCGTACTTCATCGAGACCAAACAATGGGATCGGTCGTATGTGAATCAGTTGCGCATGCAGTATCTCTCGTCTGAGTAAGCTACCCACCCTAAAGCAGTGGGCTTTCACCATGGACTCCCGATCTACCCAACGCTGGTGCGGGGTAAACTCCGCTCTCGGTCATCGTCCCGGTGTTTATACGCACGCCTACGGGTGCGTCTCCGTCCGAAGACGTGTGCAACCGACGGAGCTGTTTTAGGCCGACGTGGTACGCGGCGTCGCGGAACTGGTCGATAGTGTCGTGCAGGAGGACGGCGTCGCTGTCGGTCACGTCGA